>CAILUR010000214.1 GCA_903837445.1 uncultured bacterium
CTGGAGTAGTTTCCACTGCTATAAATCTTCTGTTATCACTTCTTTTTGTCATTGGTTTGATTTTTCTTGTGAGTGTCGGTTTAAAATATTTTTATGTGCGGGCATCGGTATCTTTTACTAATGCGGGAGTTGTAAAAATACTCACCAAGGAATTTCTTGATAGCAAAAACAGTCTCTACCTTATTGAATTTGGCGGGAAAGTAGTATTGCTCGGAGTTTCTCCAGACAGGATAAATTCGCTGTCTGAAATATCAGATCCAGAGCAGGTTAAAGAAATACGGGAAAAGGCTGACGAATTCATTTCAAAATATAAACTTACTAAAAAAAATGATTTTTCTACAGAATTAAAAAATAGTTATCTTAAGCAAGGCCAAAAAATTGTAAGTTCTGGAACTCAGGTTGTAAAAAAAATTGTGGATAAGATGAAAAAGGGCGGAAAATAATGAACAGGGGAATGCTTCGTTTTACGGTGTTCACTATGTTCATAGCTATTTTTATGTCTTTATATGCGGTTTCTTTTGCTGCGGATGCTTTAACTATTCCAAAAGTAAATATCAGCGTCAGCCCGGCAAATAATCCAAAAGATGTAAGTACTTCTATTCAAGTGTTTTTGTTATTGACTATTCTCACCTTAGCTCCTGCCATAATAATAATGATGACGCCATTTACGAGAATCATAATAGTGCTTTCTTTTTTGAGACAGGCCCTTGGCAGTCAGCAGATTCCACCAAATCAAGTGCTTGTAGGGTTGGCGCTTTTTATGACTTTCTTTTTAATGAAGCCCATGGGGGACGAGATATACGCCAAAGCCTGGCAACCTTATAACAAAGGCGCTATAACGCTTCAACAGGCAGTCGAGATAGGAGTTAAACCGATACGCCAGTTTATGTTCAGGCAGACTCGCGAAAAAGACCTTGCTCTTTTTATATACCTTTCAAAAACAAAAAGACCTAAAAATCAGGAAGATGTGCCCACCTCGGTTTTGATTCCTGCTTTTATTATCAGTGAACTCAAAACTGCTTTTACTGTGGGTTTTATTATTTACATTCCATTTTTAATTATAGATATTGTGGTAGCCAGTACTCTTATGTCTATGGGTATGATGATGTTGCCGCCCGTTATGATATCTTTGCCTTTTAAAATATTGTTGTTTATTTTGGTTGACGGGTGGCACTTGATTGCCCGAGCTCTTATAGTAAGTTTTTAGGGGATAGCATATGACCATTGAATTCGTGACTTCACTTGCCAGAGAAGCGTTGTTGATCACCCTGTTGATTTCAGCTCCTATGCTTGGGCTGGCATTGTTAGTCGGAGTGCTCATAAGTATTTTTCAGGCGATAACTCAGATACAGGAAATGACTTTGACTTTTGTTCCAAAAATAATAGTAACTATTTTGGCCACCATCGTGTTTGGCCCGTGGATATTGCGGATAATGCTGAATTTCACTTCCAATCTCTTTCTTAACCTGCCTACATACATGAAAATGTGAGTCCGATGTCCAACATATTTGAAATCGGATTGATACAAGCTCAGGTTTTTATTCTTGCCCTTGCGAGAGTTTCTGCAGTTTTCGTCACCGCACCATTATTCGGAAGTAGAAATGTTCCAGCGCAGTTAAAGGCAGGGCTGGCTTTCATAGTGACCTTTATTATTTTTCCGATAATCGACAGAAATCTTATTCTTCCCACAGATTTAGTAGGCTATACGCTTTTAATTTTTCAGCAGATTTTGGTGGGAGTGATAATAGGGTATGCCACATATATAATTTTTGCTGGAATCCAGCTGGCAGGGCAGATAATAGATCTTCAAATGGGATTTGGAATAGTAAATGTAATGGACCCTATGTCAAATGTGCAGGTATCGATAATAGGTCAGTTTCAGTTTATTCTGGCGATGCTTATTTTTATGGCTATAAACGGACATCACTATTTACTTCAAGCAGTGGTGGACAGCTTTAAAATAGCGCCTATTGGGCATGTGGGAATTACTAATGAGACCGTTAGTAAACTTGCGGATATTTTCTATCAAATGTTTCTTATAGCGTTTAGAATAGCAGCTCCTGCGACAGTGGCGCTCTTATTGACAAATGTAACTCTCGGCTTTATAGCACGCACCATTCCACAAATGAATGTGTTTATGGTGGGACTACCGCTGAATATAGTGGTGGGGCTTGCGGCGGTTATGATTTCTATGCCAGTCATAATAAATCTTTTTAGTACTTTGCTTGCTGGAATGTGGAACGATATATATTATCTTATAAAAAGTATGAGAGTCTAAAATGGCCGATCAGGATAAAACGCAAACAGCTTCTCCTAAAAAACGCGAAGATGCCAGAAAAAAAGGGCAAGTGGGAAGAAGCGTTGAAGTAAATTCAGTGCTTAATCTGCTCGTAGTGTTTATTGTATTAAAACTTTTTGGTGGTGGTATTTTGCTTGCCATGCAGAAAACCTCTGCATATTTTTGGGGAAACCTTTTTAAAATTGATATCACTCCCGATAGTATAGTTCCAATTATGAGTAAAATATTTTTGGATATTGTGATTATGTTACTTCCGGTGTTTGCCAGTGCTTTTCTTGTCGCAATATTATCAAATGTGATACAAGTGGGGTTTCATATGACTCCGGACCCCTTGAAACCAAACTTTAATGCTATCAATCCTACAACAGGATTTAAACGGATTTTTTCTAAACGCACTATGGTGGAACTTTTGAAAGCTTTTATTAAGATAGGAATAATAGGATATTTGGCATATTCTTCTGTAAAAAAAATAATAAATGATATTTTTCTTACGCCTTTAATGGATATTGATAATTATTTTATATTTGTTTCCACAGCGGTATATAAACTTGCTATGAAAATAATTTTGACCTTTATAGTTTTTGCTTTGATTGACTATCTCTATCAGAAGTGGGAATTTGAAGAGAGTATTAAAATGACCAAACAGGAAGTCAAAGATGAGCTCAGACAATTGGATGGAGATCCAATGATAAAGGCGCGAATCAGGGGAATTCAGCGGGAAATGGCAAGGCGGCGAATGATTTCAGAGATTCCCAACGCCGATGTGGTAATCACAAACCCCACGCATGTAGCGGTGGCGTTGAGATACAAGGAAAAGGTGGATGCGGCGCCCAAAATAGTGGCAAAGGGAAAGAACCTTATTGCTGAAAAAATAAAACAAATAGCAAGAGAAAAAGGGATCCCTGTAATCGAAAATCCGCCGCTCGCCAGGACCCTTGCTAAATTGGAAGTGGGTTGGGAAATTCCTCCCGAGTTTTTTCAAACGGTAGCTGGAATATTGGCATATGTTTATCAACTAAAAGGTAAAATTAAACTTGAAGAAAAGCCTAAAATAATGGATAATATAAATCAAAAAAAAGATGGATTAATAGCGGACCTTGGAGGTAAGAGCTAATGGCAAATGGAACAAAACCGGCATCTGCTGGAGCAGGATCTATGCGTAATTCTGTAGATCTGCTCATAGGTTTTGCGGTAGTAGCGCTTGTTTTTATGATAATAATACCTATCAGCACTTTTATTCTTGATATTCTTATGATACTTAATATAGTCATTGCCATTACTGTTATGTTGGTAACTCTTTACACCCACGAGCCTTTGCAGTTCTCCACCTTTCCATCAATGTTGCTTGTCACTACGGTATTCCGTTTAGCTCTGAACATAGCCGCCACAAGGCTTGTTTTAGCAAATGGCTATGCAGGGGCGGTAGTTCAGACCTTTGGTAGTTTTGTTGTAGGGTCACAGGATTTGAGTGGACTTGTAGTGGGAATAGTAATATTTACAATCATAATAGTTATCCAGTTTGTCGTAATCACTTCGGGTGCTCAGCGTGTGGCGGAAGTGGCGGCAAGGTTTACTTTGGATGCTATGCCTGGAAAACAAATGGCGATAGATGCGGATTTGAATGCTGGACTTTTATCGGATGAAGATGCAAAAGCGCGTAGGCGGGCGATAGAAAAGGAAGCTGATTTTTATGGTTCTATGGATGGTGCCAGTAAGTTTGTCCGCGGAGATGCCATTGCCGCTATTGTAATTGTTCTCGTAAATATTGTAGCTGGTTTTTTTATTGGAGTGTTATTTAAAAAAATGGATATAGCTACTGCTGCAATGACTTATACTACGCTGACCATAGGTGTGGGACTTGTCACACAGATTCCAGCTTTGTTGTTGTCAGTGGGAACAGGTATCATAGTAACCAGAGCCGCTTCGGATGTAAATCTTGGAGAGGATATTTCAAAACAACTTTTTTCACAACCGCGGGCTATTGGCATTGGTGGGTTTATTCTTTTATTAATGGCAATAATATTCCCTTCTTGGCTCGTAAAAATACCATTTATTTTTATGGCAATTGTGATGTGGGTGGTTTCTTATACTCTGGAAATTGCTAGGAAAAAAGAAGTCAGCGAAGCAGAAACAGGTAAAAGAAGAAAAGAAGAAGTGCAAAAAAGGGAACCAGAAAATGTTATGCCGCTTATACAGGTAGACACAATGGAATTGGAAATAGGGTTTTCTTTAATTCCACTTGTGGACCCATCGCAGGGTGGAGACTTGTTGGACAGAGTAACTATGCTAAGACGGAATGTGGCGGTAGAGCTTGGGTTGGTAGTGCCACCTATCAGAATAAGAGATAATATGCAGTTGGACCCAACTGAATATATAATCAAAATTAAAGGGGTAGAAGTTTCGCGTGGTAAAGTGGAATTAGGGCTTTATCTTGCTATGAAACCGGGAGCCTCTGGCGAAGAACTTGAAGGCGTTGCCACAAAAGATCCTGCTTTTAATCTTCCCGCCAAATGGATAAAGGAAGACGAAAAGAAAAAAGCGGAGTTGAAAGGCTATACTGTGGTGGATGTCCCATCGGTTATGTCCACACATGTTTCTGAAATAATAAAAGCACACGCGGATGAGTTGCTCACGCGGCAAGATGTGCAAAAACTTATTGATGAAGTCAGAAAGACAAATCCAGCAACAGTGGAAGAACTTATACCGGCATTACTTTCTTTGGGAGATGTGCAAAAAGTGCTTCAAAATCTGCTTAGAGAAAAAGTTGCCATTAGAGACCTTGTCACTATTCTTGAAACGCTGGCAGATTACGCAAAGACCACAAAAGAAACGGATATTCTTACAGAGTTTGTAAGGCAGTCCCTGGCAAGATATTTTACAAATAAATACGCGAAAAATTCTATAATTTATGCCCTCACACTGGCTTCGGACTTGGAACAAAAAATAATAGAGGCTGTAAAACATAGCGAGAAAACAGCATATGCTGGAATGGACCCCAGACTTATTCAACAAATTTATACTGGCGTCATAAATGAATACAGAAAAAGTGCTGGAAAAGATTATGAGGTAGTGGTGTTGTGTTCGCCTCTAGTGAGAAGTTATTTCAGACGCGTGATAGAAAAAATTCTGCCTAATTTGGCGGTCTTGTCATACAATGAAATAATTCCAAAAGTGGAAGTTCGTTCAGTAGGGGTCGTGAGTGTTTCTTTATGAGAATAAAAAAGTTTGAAGGGGCGACCCTTCAAGAAGCGCTTTTTAAGGTTAAAAAAGATTTTGGATCTGAAGCGGTAATCCTGCATACAAAAAAATATAAACGCGGCGCGATTTTTGGACTTTTTGGGCAAAACATAACTGAAGTAACAGCAGGCATAGATATCAATATTCAGGCATCTGTAAAAACCGCGGCACCCTCTGGAGAAACTCAAACTGCCACAAATCCTGCTATACTTTCACAAAAAAAACAAAAGGGCGGAAGTGATAAAAATAAGCAACCCTTTCAGTCTCATCAGAGAACTGAAGATTTAGGTTTTAAAAACGAAGCTCTCCTACGAGAACTCAATGAAGGAAAAGTTTCTGTAAGCGCGACTATAAAGTCGCCTAAGGAAATGAGTGGAGGACTTGCTCTAAAAGACGGGCTTGGAAGAATACAAAAAATACTTCTCGAAAATGGCGTGGAAGAAAACATTGTCTATCGGATACTTCAAAATGCAAACTCGCAACTCACGGAAGCTCAGCTAAATAATAAAATTTTTATGGACCAATATATGTCTGAGTATATTGCCAATATGGTAAAAACCGCTGGTCCCATAAAAACCATTCCCGGAGCGGTAAAATTGGTAGTTTTTATCGGACCTACTGGAGTGGGGAAGACCACCACCATAGCAAAACTTGCCGCTAAATACACACTATTGGAAAATAAAAAAGTGGTTTTAGTGGGAGCGGATAATTATAGGATAGCTGCTGACTTACAACTTAAAAAATATGGCGATATAATTGATATCCCAATTGAAATAATAAGCACTCCGCAGGATTTAAAAAAAGTAATAAAGAAACATACGGATAAAGATTTAATACTTTTAGATACGGCAGGGAGAAGTCCCAGAAATAAGAAACATTTAGCTGAATTAAAAGATTTTCTTGATGTGTATTCTCCAGTGGAAATTCACCTCGTCATAAGTGCTGTCACAAAATATTATGATGCTGTAGGTATAATAAATAATTTTGGACTTGTCCCTATACACAGACTTCTTTTTACAAAACTTGATGAGACCAAAAATTATGGAATGCTTTTGAACTTATCGGTTAATTCCGGAGGAATACCGATATCCTACCTGACTATTGGCCAAATGGTGCCCGATGATTTAGAAGTGGCGGACCCAAAGGTTATTTCTCGGTTGGTATTAAAAGGAGATTTTGAGACATGGATCAGGCAGAGAGTTTAAGACAGCTGGTACGGTCTAAAAGAGGCAGCAAACAGGCACCCAAAGAGGAAGACACCCGTGAAGATTATGGCCATTATACGACTACAAAAGTTATTACGGTAGCAAGTGGAAAAGGCGGGGTAGGGAAAAGCAATTTTACAGTAAACCTTGCTATTGAATTGAGCAAAATGGGTAATAGAGTTATGATTTTGGATGCGGATTTAGGGCTGGCAAATGTGGATATTATTATGGGAATTAACCCAAAGTTTAATCTCACGCATTTGATAAAGGAAGAAAAAGATATTAAAGATATAATTACTGAGACGGAATATGGAGTAAAACTTATTGCCAGTGGCTCAGGAGTTAAAGAACTCGTAAATATGAGCAATCAACAAAGAGAAAAGTTTATACTAAAATTATCTGAGATTGAAGATATGGTGGATATCCTGCTCATTGATACTGGCGCTGGGATTAGCAAAAACACTTTGAGTTTTATTTATGCCGCCGATTATACCATAGTAATTACCACTCCTGAACCTACGGCCCTTATGGATGCCTATGGACTTATCAAAGTAGCATCTTCGGGGAAGAAAAGCGTGGCGTTGAAATTGGTGGTAAATATGGTGAGCTCAAAAGACGAGGCAAAAGAAATTGCCTCGCGAGTGATTCTTTTATCGAGAAGGTTTTTGAATATTTTTGTGGAGTCATATGGGTATATATATAGGGATAGAAGCGTACTGAACAGTGTTATGGCACAAAAACCTTTCGCGGCAATGTTTCCAGACTCTCGCGCTACTGCTTGTGTCAGGGAAATAGCGAAAAAAGTTTCTGCCAGATTTGTAAAAGAAAATGAAAAATTAATTGAGCAGGAAACTCCAGAGGCTACTGGAATAGGCGGAGTTTTTAAAAAGGTCTTTGATCTCTTTACAAAGTAAGTTAAAAATTAAATAAATATGCAGCGAATAAGAACCGGAGTGTGATTGTAAATGAGTGGTGTTGAATACGATGAAAATATTAACGCACAGATAGGAATAATAGCCGGAATTCTTGGTTTCTTTATAGCTGGGGTAATCTCCCTCATGCTGGGAACGAAAGATATAGTTATAGTTCTATTGCATGCGAGTATAACCGGAGCTGCAGTTATGGTATTTGTTTATTTTGTTTCGAAACTCGTAACCGTGGATTTGACAAAAAAAACTTCTGCTGATTCTGGTGGAAAAAATGTCAAAGGGGCTGGCGCTCAAGACAATGATTTAAAACAAGGCAAGGGACGGAAAGTAGATTTTACAATTAAGGATTAAACTTGATTTTAAAACATCACGGGATATTTGATAAAAGGATTTATGCAGAACACAGATGAAATATGGAAAAAGTACAAAAAAACAAAAGACGATAAAGCGAGGGAAGAAATAATAAAGCACTATCTTCCGCTTGTAAAATATCATACTGATAGGATAGTTTCTGGCTTGCCTGCGGAAGTTAGACATAATGATAGGGAAGATCTTTACATAGAAGGGGTTATAGGACTTATGGAGGCTGTGGAAAGGTTTGAGCCAGAAAGAAACCTTAAGTTTGAAACCTTTGCCACAAAAAGAGTAAGGGGCGCTATAATTGATGCGCTTAGGAAGGAAGACCTACTTCCAAAACATGTGCGAGCAGCTGCAAAACTAATTGAAAACGCTTATTCAAAACTGGACGCTGAACTGGGCAGAAGTGCCACGGATGAAGAAATAATAAAAGAATTAAAGATGACAAAAAATGTCTTTTATGATATGTTGAATAGCGTGAAGCCTATATCCTTGGTTTCGTTGGATTCTGAAATATTCAACAAGGATGGGGATAAATATTATTTTGAAGATATTATAGGACAAGAACCCGTAGTTCTCTTTGAGTTTGAAAAAAATGAACTAAAAGGGATGCTTATAAAGTTTATTGATGAGTTGGATAAAGAAGAGAGAAATGTGATTGAATTATACTATTGGGATGAGCTTACTTTGAAAGAAATAGGTCTGGCAACAGGGTTATCTGAATCAAGGGTGTGTCAAATACACACCAAAATAATCCTGAAATTGCGTGGCAGTTTCAGGAAAACGGAAAACGAGAGGTGAAATATGGCTGATATGGATGGGTATCCGACGGTATCGACAGAAAGCGATGGGGTATATTTAACAGTTTATCCGCCAAAAGGCAAAGGCAAAGCTGTGGATTTTGAAACTATAAAAAAAGAGTTGGACAGAGAAGGCGTAAAAAATGTCGATATGGATATAGTTTTTCGTGCTGTTAAAGAAGCAACAGGACAAGCGATTTTGATAGTTGAAGAAAAAACAATACAAAGAGACGGAATAGTTACTGTCAATATAAGCCCAGATGAAATGATGGCAAATATCACAATCCTTCCACCGCAGGGAAATGGAAAAGAAATAACTATGGAAGCTGCTATGGAAATGATAAAAATGAACGGAGTAGTTTTTGGAATAAGAGAAGAGAAAATACAAGTCCTCGTGAGCAGAGCCCTTAAGGCGAAAGATGATCCCACTATTTTTCTTGAAACTATTGAAGATGTGATAGCGGAAGGACAAGCGGTAAAAAATGGAGAAAATTCAAAACTTGAAATTTTATTTGAACAGCAGACCGAAGCACAGGCAATTGCTGCGGCACATGCTACTGAAGAAGCAGAAAAAGTTGATTTTAAAAATGTTAAATCAATAATCAATGTAAAAAAAGGGCAGGCCCTTGCGAAAAAATTGCCTTTCACAGAAGGCGTTCCGGGAATAACAGTAAATGGAAAAGAAATTGCTGCCGAACCAGGACAAGACATTAAATTTGTTCTAGGGCGCGGAGTGGAAGTGGCTATTGGACAACCAGACCTTTATTTGGCGGCAAATGATGGACAGGTTATCTATAAAGAAAATAAATTACAAGTGCTTGAAATATACGAAATTCCTGGGGATGTGGATATGTCCATAGGAAACATAAACTTCGTGGGCACAGTAATTATTCACGGAAATGTCGGAGAGTTTAAAATAGTAGCAGGAGAAGATGTGCTCATAGACGGTGTGGCTGACGGAACGGATATAAAAGCCGGCGGCCGAGTAATGGTGAAAGGCGGAATAATCGGAAAAAAAGCGCATGTCGTATGCAATGGGGAAATTACCTGTAAATATATTCGTAATGCGTATGTGGAATCCGAAACCAATATCATTGTAAACGAAGCCGCTATGCATTCCACTCTTATAGCTGGGCAAAAAATAGTTGTCTTGGGTGCAAAGGGACTTATTGTAGGCGGAACAACGGTGGCAGGACAAGAAGTGAATGCCAAAACTATTGGCTCAAATCTGGCAACTCCAACAGAAATAGAAGTCGGCGAAACTCCCCGTATGAGAGAAGAAAAATTAAAAGTGGAAACGGATTCAAAACTTTTCGCAGACCAAATGGATAAAACTAAAAAAGGGATTATATTCCTTAAAGATATGAGCGCTAAAATGGGCGGGCAACTGCCTCCAGATAAACGCGATATGCTCGCGAAACTTACCAGAACACAATTTAAGCTAATGACAGATTTGAAAAAGACGGAAGAGTCTAAACATAAAATAGAACAGATGTCAAAAGATATGCAGACCACGAAACGCGGTAAGATTTCCTGCATGGGTATTGTTTTCACAGGGGTGAAAATAAATATCAATAAAGCCGGCCGAACAATCACGGATGAAATTAAGTATTCCAGTTTTGTTGAAAAAAACGGCGAAATCCAGGTGCTCACTTATTCAGGATAGGTGAGGACAAGGCCCAAGGCCTTATGGATGGTGCACAATGCTAAGGCTTCATGATATACAGGTAATGATAAATTCCGCGGCTGCGGTAGATAAACTACAGAGTGTCACTCAACACCAGTCGCAGATAGCCCAAACTAATATGGCCTCTCAACTAAATTCTGAAACTGAAATTAAAAAAAATCAAATTCAAAGCGCCGAAAACGGCAACGAGTCAGAAGCTGTATCTGAAAACGGACAGCAGACATCGCATAAAAGAAAAGACCGTCATTCCGTGGAGCAACGCGGGAAAAAAAATACTCTCGGGGAACCCGCTGTGGATATTAAGACACAGGGGCATAAACTGGATATAACAGTCTAAAGGAAAATATGACACTACCAATTGCA
>CAILUR010000215.1 GCA_903837445.1 uncultured bacterium
ACGCAGATTTAAAGCCCTTACAGGTAAAAAACCTTGAGGAAGCTACTAACAAAAGGATTATTGATAGGGCACAGGTCATTTTAGATATCTTTGCCCGACGCGCCCGTACAAACGAGGGAAAGCTTCAGGTAGAGTTTGCGCAATTAAATTATCTGCTTCCACGGCTTACTGGGCACGGTGTGGAAATGTCCAGACTCGGTGGAGGAATTGGGACCAAAGGCCCAGGCGAAACCAAGCTTGAGTCTGACAGGCGTAAGATAAAAAAACGGATTCAGCGTATCGGACTGGAACTAAAAAAAGTAAAAGAGATACGCGCGGGCCAGCGGGAACGCAGAAAAAGCGTGCCCGTGCCTTTAATTTCTATAGTGGGATATACAAATGTCGGCAAGACGATGCTTTTGAATACTCTTACTAATGCGGGAATGTTGAGCGAAGATAAACTTTTTGCGACACTGGACCCAAAAATAAAGCAATATGTTTTGCCTAACCGCTTAAAAGTTCTTTTCAGTGACACAGTAGGGTTTATCAAGCAACTGCCTCCATATCTTGTGGCGGCTTTTCGGGCGACCTTGGAAGAAGTGATAGAAGCGGATATTATTTTACATGTCATAGATATCAGCAACGCAGAATATCAAAAACAAAAAGAAACGGTTTATGATATTTTAAAAGAGATAGGCGCATATGAAAACAAGATAATTCTTGAAGTGTATAACAAGCTGGACAAAGTGGATAAAGATAAACAAATGCTCTATCACAATAAAAGAAACTCTTTCTATATCTCGGCCGCTACTGGCGAGGGCTTAAAAGCACTGATAAAAGGTATAGAAGAGACGCTCTCAATAGGACTGATAGAAAAAGAAATACAGATTCCTTTTGATAAAAAGAATTTGTTAAATATTTTTTTCAACGAAGGCGTGGTGCTTTCGGAGGCCTATACTGGAGAAGGTGTGACTGCAAGAGTGAGATGTATGCAAAAAACTTACGAGAAATATTTGAAAAATATTCAGAGTGGATAGGAGAGGACTTCGGGTTTCGTGTTTTTGGAATTAAACCAAAAACTTGAAACTCTTTTTCCCTGCATCCCATATTGGAGGCCTTACATATGAGTTCTAAATTAAGAGTTGGAGTAATAGGCGTTGGAAGCCTTGGGCAACATCACGCGAGAAATTATTCCACTATGAAGAACGCTGAACTTACAGCGGTGGTAGATGTCTCGCCTAAGGGTAAGGAAATAGCCGACAAGTTTGGGGCAGAGTTTTTTACTGACTATGAAAAGATAGTGGACAAAGTAGATGCGGTGAGTATTGTAGTGCCGACTACATATCATCACAAAGTGGCAAAGTTTTTTCTTGAACACGGAAAACATGTCCTGCTTGAAAAACCAATGACCGCGACTTTGGCAGAGGCAGAGGATTTAATAAAACTTAATGAGAAAAAAGCAAAAGAAAAACCGCAGGTGTTTCAGATAGGGCACATAGAGCGGTTTAATGTGGCTATTGAAAAAATGCGGGAAATGAAAATGGTGCCGATTCTTATTGAAGCCAGCCGAATGGGACCTTTTACTGCGCGGGCGCTGGATGTAAGCGTGATTCTTGACCTTATGATACACGACATTGATATTATTCTTCAACTGGTAGATTCGGATATAAAAAAGATAAGCGCGATAGGAGTGCCTATCCTTACTGACTCTATTGATATGGCGGATGTGAGACTGGAGTTTGTAAATGGCACTATTGCCAAGGTGACGGCGAGCAGAGTCAGTCCTAAACGACTTAGGAAAATAAGAATTTTTGAAAGGAATGCGTATATTTCTGTGGACTATATCAGACAGTCTATGAAAATTTATAAAGTGAAAGAAGGGCTACCACAGGGCAGAAAAGTTTCCTGGACCGATATGATGGAACTGGACACTTTTCCTATAGTAAAAAAAGAACCTTTGGCACAGGAACTTAATTCTTTCGTGGATGCGATACTTAATGGGAAAGTGCCGGAAGTGACAGCGCGGCAGGCATATCAGGCATTAAAAATTGTTGTGGAAATAGAACAACAGATAAAAGACAATTTTAGGAAATAAGGCGACACTTTGAAAAAAATATTATTTTCAGCGGGAGAAGCGTCAGGAGACCTGTTCGCTTCTTTTGTCATAACTGAAATGCTGAAACAGGCACCAGAGACAAAAATTATTGCTTTCGGTGGGGAATATATGAAACGCGCCGGGGCAGAAATAAAAATTGAACTTACAAAACTTGCCTTTATGGGGTTTGTGGAAGTGGGGCTAAATATTTTAAAAGTCGTGGCAGCTTATATGAAAGCTGTGCGGATTTTAAAAAAAGAGAGACCAGATGCCCTTGTCCTCGTGGATTATCCAGGGTTTAACATTAAACTTATGGAAGCAGCGAAAAAATTTGGAATTAAAAAAATAATTTATTA
>CAILUR010000216.1 GCA_903837445.1 uncultured bacterium
GGAAGTGTCAGCGGCGCAGGCAATAAAAAAAACAAGTATTGACGGGCTCGATATTATAGCATCAAATGTAGCTCTTGCCGGAGCTGAAATACTTTTGGTGGAGAGAAAAAATAGAGAACTCCGTCTTAGACAAGCACTGGAACCTATAAAAAATGGCTACGATTATATCTTTATTGATGCGCCACCTTCTTTAGGGTTGCTGACTTTAAATGCGCTCACTGCCGCAGATAGTGTCCTGATACCGATTCAGGCAGAGTTTTTTGCACTGGATGGCTTAGTCCAATTGCTTGTTACTCTCGAACTGGTAAAAGACAAATTAAATCCAGAACTCAGTATAGAAGGGGTCTTGATTACTATGTTTGATGGCAGGACAAATCTGGCAGTGGAAGTGGTAAAAGAAATAAAAGAAAAGTTTGGGGAAAAAGTTTTTGAAGTGGTAATTCCGAGGAATATAAAATTATCTGAAGCCCCAAGTTTTGGACAACCGATAAATATTTACGATAAAAATTCGCGTGGCGCAAAGGCATATGATGCGTTGGCGGATGAAATAATAGCACAAAACAAAAATAACAAAAGGGGTAATTAAAATGTCAAAAGCGCTTGGAAGAGGGCTGGATGCTCTGATAGCCGGAGCAAACAAGGGGAAACAAGTTGTGGCAGATGCTATGAATATTGACATAAATAAAATACGGGCAAATCCATATCAACCAAGAAAAAATTTCGGTTCGCAAAAAATGGACGAGTTGATTAAAAGTGTAAAAATAGATGGGGTCTTTGAACCTGTTATTGTAAAAGAACTGCCAGAAGGTGGCTATGAATTGATAGCGGGGGAACGCAGATTCAGGGCGGCAAAGGCAGCGGGACTGAAGACTATTCCCGTGGTAATAAAAAATATCTCCACCGCAAGACAGTTGGAAATTTCCGTAAAAGAAAATATATTGAGAGAAGATTTGAATGCCATAGAAGAAGCAAATTCCTATAGACAACTTATGGAAGTTTACAACTGCACCCAAGAAGAACTCGCAGAAAAAATAGGCAGAAACAGAGCCACTATCGCCAATACATTAAGACTTTTAAAACTTCCCAATGAGATAAAAGCGTATATGATAGCAGGGGATTTGGAGTTGGGGCACGCAAAAGTGTTGCTTGGAATTGATGACGAAAATAGGCAAAAGGCACTTGCCGCTCAGGTGGTAAAACACAATATGACGGTAAGAGACTTAGAGGTGCTCGTCTTAAAAAATAAACCTAAAACACACACGCCTTCTGTGGGAAAACTTCTGCCAGAACTTAAAGACATAGAAGGAAAACTAAAAATCTTGCTCGGCACGAAAGTAAAAGTGAAAGGCACCTTTACCAAAGGGAAGATAGAAATTGAGTACTACAAGAGAGAAGACCTTGACAGAATAATAGAAGTTTTAAAACTTTAGTTTTATTTTTTTTTAACAGGCGGCAGGGCCTGACTTTTAAGAGTTTCTGCCCAGGCAGTGTAAAGCGGCCGCACTTCTTTTAATCTCTCGCGCGACAGGGTTATCCACTTATTTTCAGGTGGAGCATAAAGGTCCACAACGGTTTCGTACCACACCAAGGCGTTCTTTAAAGCCGAATCTTCCATAAGCATCGCATATTCTGCTTCGGTAATTTGTTTTTTTGCAAGTTTCTCATCGTAATAAACTTTTTTCTTATCAGGATTTTTGTAGAAGTCAAAGTATTTTTCCCCTTCAGTATAGTCCCGCTTGGAGCGCCTGACCAATTCAAAACTTATAAGCGCATAAATTATTATCAAGGTAGCCGCTATCAGCCCCACGATAAAAAGCATATTATTTTTTTTTGTAGGTATTTCTGTTTTTAAAGGCATAGCTAAACCCTCCATAAGTTTGTAAGTGGGGTGATTATAAAATGAAAAA
>CAILUR010000217.1 GCA_903837445.1 uncultured bacterium
GTCCCGAGCAGAGTAAATCCAGGATGTTTTTATGCACTGCCGCAGTCACCTCAAATGTTAAAACAAATACTTATGATTTCTGGAATGGATAGGTATTATCAGTTTGCCAGATGTTTCAGAGACGAAGACCTGCGTGCAGACCGCCAACCAGAGTTCACACAGATTGACATAGAAATGTCTTTTATTGATGAAGAAGACATAATGTTGCACAGCGAAAATATGCTCAAAGCCACTTTTGAAGGCACTATGGGAAAACAAATTCCCACTCCTTTTCCAAGAATGACTTATTCGGATGCTATGGAGTATTATGGTTGTGATAAACCAGATACCCGGTCTGAAATGAAATTATGCCGAGTCACGGAAGTCTTTTTGGGTTCGGACTTTAAAGTCTTTGCAGAAATTACTGCGGATGGCGGAGTCGTGAAAGCCGTAAACTTTAAAGGCGCGGTGGAAAAACTTTCTAGAAAAGATATTGATGACTTAGTGGGCTATGCAGTAAAATGTGGCGCCAAGGGAATGGCGTGGATAAAGTTTACTGATAAAGCGGAATCCCCTATAGTAAAATTTTTGAATGAAGCCAGAATTGAAAAACTAAAACAAATAGCAAAAGCAGAAAAAGGTGACATAGTCTTTTTTATGGCGGATAAAGAAACAGCGGTAAATGATATTATGAGCAGAGTAAGACTGCATATCGGAAAGACCCGTGGAATGATAGATGAAAATAAAATGAATTTTTTATGGGTTACGGATTTTCCAATGTTTTTTTATAATACGGAAGAAAAACGATTGGAAGCTAATCATCACCCCTTTACGGCACCGCAAGACGCAGATTTACATTTGTTAGATACCGAGCCCTTGAAAGTCAAGGCACGGGCATATGACTGCATTCTCAATGGAAATGAAATCGGCGGAGGCAGTATCAGAATGCACAAGAGCGACCTGCAAAAGAAGATATTTACCTTATTAAATATCAGCGATGAATCTGCGGAAATGAAATTTGGCTTTCTTCTAGAAGCGCTTAAATATGGTGCGCCACCGCACGGTGGGCTTGCCTTTGGGCTTGATAGGCTTGTTATGATAATCACCGGTAGCCAGTCAATAAGAGATGTAATTGCTTTCCCAAAAACCCAAAAAGCGCTTTGTTTACTGTCAAATGCGCCTTCTCCAGTTGAACCAAAACAGCTAAAAGAGCTCAATATTAAGGTGGTAGAGCAGTAAAAACGCTTGTTTTTTCGGTTTGGGGCGTGGATTTGCTGTATTGACATGGAATTAGTTTGTTGTTAAAATTAGTACATAAGTTAAAAACTTGAATTAATAGGCATAAATGGGGAACTTAGGTTATCCCAAAGCAACATAAAATTAGTTATATAAGGGAGAGCGTTAAATGAACACACTTAAAGTAAGTTTGATTATGGTTTTTACATTTATATTAATGTTTACAGGGTGTGCTAAGAAACAAACCATTGAGCCGGAGGCAAACATTCCTACTCCAGAGCCAACAGAAACGGCAAAAAGATATGTTGTAAAAAAAGGAGACACTCTTTGGGGAATATCTGGAGCGCCTTCTATTTATGGCGACCCATTCCAGTGGCCACTTATTTTCAAAACAAACAGAGACCAGATACAAGATCCTGATCTTATTGAGACTAATCAAGAGTTTGAAATTAAAACTGATTTCTCTTCAAGCGAAAAAACAGAAGCTATTCAAAAAGCTAAAGACACTCCGGCTTTCAAACCACATCAGGCACCGAGATCCAAATTACCTTTAAAATACTAAAAGGCAAAAGATAAAATAGTGGAGATTAAAAAACGATTGTATTTAGATATGGACAAAGATGGTGTTATGCACTTGTATGGAGTGGCAGACGAGAACTTGCGGCTTATTGAAAAAGAACTGAAAGTTGATATAATTGGGCAAAACGACAGGGCAGTTATAA
>CAILUR010000218.1 GCA_903837445.1 uncultured bacterium
TGAAAAGCACGGAGTTAATGTTATAATATCAAAAAATACGGCTGAGGGTATTGATGTGAAAAAAGCCGTCGCGATTATGTTTAAAAAAGGAATTGGGAGTCTTGTGGTAGAAGGCGGGGGCGCACTCTTGACTTCTTTTTTGCAGGCAAAACTTTTTGATGAGGGGCGGTTTTATATTGCTCCAAAATTTATCGGCAATGATGGGATTCCTGTTGTGGGCGCACTGGGAATGAAAAGACTTGAAAAGGCCTACCAACTTGTAAATGTGAAAGTGGAAACGATAGGCACCGATATTATGGTAAAAGGAGAGTTCTCTTATGTTTAGCGGAATAATATATAGCACGGGAAAAATAAAAAGCGTAAGACCTTCAGGCGGAATTAAAAAGCTTGAAGTTGTTTTGACTAAAGAAATAAAGAACAGATATAAAGGAATGAGCATAGCTGTAAATGGGGTCTGCCTTACAGCAACGGAATTTCGTGGAGAAAAAACTTTTTTAGCAATGGTTTCTGAAGAGACCTTGAAAAAAACAAATATGGGAAATATAAAAACTGGAGATAAGATAAACGCAGAATTGCCAGTCACCCTAAATGATTTTTTGAGTGGACATTTGGTACAGGGGCATATAGACACGCAAGGCGTGGTGCAGGCGCTCTTAAAAAAAGGTGGAAACACCTTGCTCTCAGTGGCGTTTTTGGAGGAATTTGGAAAGTATATAGTGGAAAAAGGGTCTGTTGCTGTGGATGGCATAAGCCTTACCGCATATAAGGTTTCTAAAAATACTTTTGAAGTTTCTGTGATTCCCGAAACCCTTAAAAATACGATAGCCAGTGATTATAAAAAAGGAAAAAAAGTTAATCTGGAGTTTGATATTATAGGTAAATATGTGGAAAAACAGGGAAAAAAATAAGACTGGCGGATAGCCACGCCCCTTTAATATGTTCAACTATGGGAGAAAAATATGAAAGTAAATCAGCCCGCCGGAAGATATGACGATGCTAAGTCGCTTACGGGCAAGAGTAAAAAAATAGGCGAAAAAAAGGCCACACACGAGATAAGTAGGGATAAAATTAACAGTATGGATTTTATGAAACAATTGGATACCGCGACTGAAGATCAGGTAAAACGATCACTGGATGAACTTATCGAAGAATTAGCAGAACAGGCAAAAGTGCTTTTGCAGCACAGGACTTTTGAGGAACTAAATAAATATTCAAAACTTGTAAAAAACTTTATGGAAAACGCGATTAAGAAAATTTATTCAGTAAAAATTTCCGACAGTTCTAAGCTTATGATAAAACGCAAAAAAGTATATGTCATAGTGGAAAGGGTAAATGAAGAACTTGAACTGCTGACAAAAAAAATACTTTCTGCTAATAGTGATGCCCTTGAAATTTTGAGCGCACTGGATAAGATACGCGGAATGCTCGTGGATATGTACTCGTAAAAGTTGTGTCACAGGTAGGTATTAAATTATTTTAGGAGATTGTATGGAAAACTTTAAGTTAGCTACATTTGAAGAAGCTATTGAAGATTTGAAAAATGGTAAAATGATAATTGTGATTGATGATGAGTCCCGCGAAAATGAGGGAGACTTGGTGTGTCTGGCACAAACAATCACTCCAGCACAGATAACTTTTATGGCAAAAGAAGCGAGTGGTCTTATATGCCTATCTATGGAAGAAAAACAGGTGCAAAGAATTGATCTTGAACAAATGTGCCAGGAAAACACCGATAAAAAACGCACAGCCTTTACAATATCTATTGATGCTAAGGAAGGCACCACTACGGGAATCTCCGCGGCTGACAGAGCTTTGACTATAAAACTGGCAGCTTCAAAAAAAGCAAAGCCAGGAGATTTTGTCAGGCCTGGGCATATCTTTCCTTTGGAAGCACGGACAGGTGGCGTTTTAGAGCGCGCGGGGCATACTGAAGCGGCAGTGGATTTAGCGGGCTTTGCTGGAGCAGAAGTTAAAGCTGGAGTAATTTGCGAGATAATGAATGAAGATGGCACTATGGCGCGCCTGCCTGAACTAATAAACTTCGCTAAAAAGCACAACCTTAAAATTCTTACTATAGAAGAAGTGATAAGGCACCGCCGCAGTGTGGAAAAAAATGTAAAAATGCTTGTCGATACCACGCTGCCCACAGAATACGGAGATTTTCACATTTATTTATATGAAGATGCGTATGAGAAAAAAACTCACTTGGCTTTTGTAAAAGGGGAAATTAAAGCCGGAGTGCCGACTCTCGTCAGAGTGCATTCGGAATGCCTTACTGGAGATATTTTTGCTTCGAGGAAATGTGATTGCGGTTCGCAACTGCACGCAGCCCTTACTATGATAGAAAAAGAAGGCGCAGGAGTCCTCTTATATATGAGACAGGAAGGGCGTGGCATAGGGCTTGAGAATAAAATCAAAGCCTATAAATTACAGACCGAAAAGGGGATGGATACTGTGCAGGCAAATGAAGCCCTTGGGTTTGCTGCGGACTTGCGAGATTATGGGATAGGGGCACAGATCCTCGTGGATCTTGGAATTACCAAAATGAGACTTATGACAAATAATCCGAAAAAAGTAATAGGCTTAAATGGCTACGGTTTAGAAATAGTAGAACGCGTGCAGATAGAGATAGCGCCCAATGAAGTAAACAGAAAATACCTTGAAGTAAAACGCGTAAAACTAGGACATTTATTACATTTATAGGATAATTCAGGCTTAAGGACAGCTGTGGAGTTTTTTGCTTTACAATAGTCCTTTGCTTGTGCTATTATTACTGAAGGTTTTAGGAAGTGAAATCCTTCCTCTGGTTAACTCCAAAACAATAGTTTAAACCGCTGGAATTTTAGCTTTAGCCGGCTTTTATTCCGGTAAATTCAATTTTGAAGGGAGATACAAAATGGCTTTGGAAAAAGAAAAGAAACAGCAGGTAATTAAGACTTACAAAAAGCACGAGAAAGACACTGGCTCACCAGAAGTGCAGGTGGCACTCCTCACAGAAAGAATCAACTCTCTCACCGAACATTTCAAAAAGAACAAAAAAGATGCTAACTCAAGACAAGGACTTTTGAAAATGGTTAATATGAGAAGAAGGCTTTTAGGGTATGTAAAAAAAGTGGACTTTAACAGATACCAGAAACTTATCGAACAGCTTAAGCTGAGAAAGTAGGTAACCATGGCCGATATCATAAGAGAAGAACTGGAAATAGCCGGAAAAAAAATGATTCTTGAAACAGGTAAACTTGCCAAGCAGGCGCATGGTGCTGTCACTGTGACTTATGGCGAGACAGTGGTACTTACCACTGTAGTAGCTTCAAAAGAACCAAAAGAAAATGCGGACTTTTTTCCGCTTTCTGTAGAATACAGAGAAAAGTTTTACGCTGCTGGTAAAATACCAGGTGGTTTTTTTAGAAGAGAAGGCAAGCAGAGGGAAAAAGAAATTCTGACCTCACGCCTTATCGACAGACCTATCAGACCGCTTTTTCCTGAAGGATTTTTTCATGAAGTGCAGTTAGTCGCCACCGTAATTTCAGCCGACAAAATAAACGATCCAGATGTCCTTGCTATCATAGGAGCTTCAGCGGCGCTGGATATCTCGGATATTCCTTTTGATGGACCGGTAGCAGGAATTAGAATCGCAAAAGTGGAAGACAAACTTTTGGTAAATCCTACAGCGGAGCAGATAGAGCACAGCAAATTAAATGTGATAATAGTTGGCACAGATAAGGCCATTACCATGATAGAGGGCGAGTGCAAAGAAGTTTCCGAACAGGAAATGATTGATGTACTGGTTTTTGCACACGAAGAAATAAAAAGAATCTGTACTTTTCTTAAAAAGTTTAGAGCCAAATGTGGCAAACCAAAAAGACAAGTAGTGTTATATGTAGTGGATGCTGGAATAAAAACAAAAGTAAATTCCTTGGCAAAAGAAGCTATGAATAAAGCGCTGACTATTGCTGATAAAACTAAAAGACAGGAAGAATTACAAGGGATAAGAAAAGATGTATTGGCAAAAATGGAAGTTGAGCTTGGCGAAACTTTCGCAAAAAAAGCTAAAGATGTAAAAATGGTTTTAGAAGAAATAGAAATGTTGCTCATCAGAGAAAAAATAAATAAAGAAAGCATCAGACCTGACGGAAGAAAATTTGACGAGATTCGCCTCATAACTTGCGAGACTGGTTTGCTTCCACGGACACACGGGTCAGGCCTTTTTACTCGTGGACAGACGCAGGCGCTTGTAGTGGTGACCTTGGGTTCTGAAAAAGATGCACAAATGCTTGACGATTTGGAAGGCATATCGGACAAATATTATATGCTCCAGTATAATTTTCCACCATTTTCAGTAGGGGAAGTAAAACCTATGCGTGGTCCTGGCAGAAGAGAAATAGGCCACGGAGTTCTCGCAGAACGAGCGATAAAGTTTGTTATTCCTGAGAGAGAAGACTTTCCATATACTATTCAGGTAGTGTCGGACATTCTTGAATCCAATGGATCTTCTTCTATGGCCACAGTCTGCGGTGCAACCCTCGCACTTATGGATGCTGGCGTACCTATTAAAAAACCAGTAGCAGGAATTGCTATGGGGCTTATAAAGGAAGGCGATAATTTTATCATCCTCACTGATATTCAAGGTGCCGAAGATCATTTCGGCGATATGGATTTCAAAATCGCTGGAACAAAAGATGGTATCACAGCTATTCAAATGGACATAAAGATAAACGGCGTGTCTGTAGAAATTATGACACAGGCACTGCAGAAAGCAAAAGCCGCGCGGCTTTTCATTCTCGATAGAATGAATGAAACTATTTCAACCCCACGCACCGAAATGTCACCATATGCGCCAAAAATGACGCTGTTGACGATAAGTAAAGAAAAAATTAGAGACTTAATCGGGCCGGGCGGAAAGAATATCAAAAGAATTATCGAAGAGACAGGTGCTATGATTGATATTGAGCAGGACGGCACAGTAAGAATTTTTGCCGAGAACGAAGGCGTTATGAAAACGACCATAGATAAGATAAAAGGAATGACAGCTGAAGCAGAAATAGGCGTAACTTACACTGGCAGAGTCACAAAGATTATAGATGGGACTGGCGCTATAGTGGAAGTGATTCCTGGAGAAGAAGGGCTGTGTCACATATCAGAGATAGCCGAAGAACGCGTAAATGAAATCAGGGACTTTGTAAAAGAAGGCGATGAGTTTACTGTTAAGGTTATGGGTATTGAGGAAAAAATGGGCAAGAAAAGAATTAAACTTTCCCATAAGCAAGTACTCAGGGACCAGAAAGCAAAATAAAATGAAGTCGAGACACTTAAATAAAATCTCGGATATAATTGACGCGTCCGCCTTAACGGCGGACGCGTTTTTTTTATCTCCCCACAAAATAATAAAAGGGGAGGGCTGTGCAGCACAGATATTTGAGACCCTTAAAACTCCTGATAAAACCCTCGTGATAGCCGATACCTACATCATGAAAACTTTTTTAAAAAACATTGATCCTGAGTTAAAACTGCAGACCTTGATTTTTAAAGGGGAATGCTGTCCTGGAGAAGTCTTCAGGATAAAAACTATAATAAGAGAAAAAAGTATAAAAGAAATAATCGTGCTCGGCGGCGGAAAGGTTATGGACTTAGGAAAAATAATTAAAGGCGATCAGGCCTTGCGGCTTATAACAGTGCCCACCTCGGCGGCTACTTGCGCGGCATATACTCCTATAGCGGTAATTTACACAGAAACTGGTGTCTATATGGATACCAAAGATGTGCCAGTGCCAGATGCTTTGTATATTGATTATGAATTTTTTAAACGGTTGCCGATGCCATTTTTCGCCGCTGGCGTGGCGGATACTCTGGCAAAGTTTTATGAACTATCCGCAGGCAGGGAACTTGAAAAAAAGAAAAGTTTAAATGATGAACTTATTTACACAATGGGAAAAACAATGGTAAAAACATTAACCCAAATAGTAATGAAAAAATGGATGGGAATGAGCGATGAGGTAAAAAAAGATTTGGTGGATATCAATATAATAGTTTCA
>CAILUR010000219.1 GCA_903837445.1 uncultured bacterium
GCGGAGAGACAGGGATTCGAACCCTGGGTACCCGCAAGGGTACAACGGTTTTCGAGACCGCCCCGATCGACCACTCTGGCATCTCTCCATTGGTGGAAAAGGCGTGCAAAGGTAGATAATTACAACTGATATTCATATCTATTCTGAAATTATATCTTTTCTGATTCCTGAACCGTTTTATCAGGTTTATAAGTCTTGTGCCTAAGGAAGAAAAACATACTTATGCATGCCATAGTTCCATATATAAGTCCGGCAGAAATTAAAGCCGACTGTAAACTGTATTTATCTGTTATCCAACCCCAAAGAGGTCCTGTAATGGCAAATATAAGCCGAATAAGAAAATTCCGTACCGATAAAACGGTTGCCCTAACATCAGAGGTTGTAATCAGATTGATGTAATTGCGAAGGGTAGGAGTGGCTAGCCCACGGGCAAGATAGAATACTAAAAGTATGACTAGTCCGGAATATCCTGGCATAAAGGGTAAAAGAATGTAAGAGCAGAAAATAGCTACTGTAAAAACGATGACTGTAATAACTGCTCCAAATTTCTTTTCAAATCGCCATGCAAATACTGCAGCTATCCCAACACTCAGGTTCAAACCTGCCCATAAAACCCCGTACATCGGCACAGGTATCTTGAGCTGCCCGAAGTAAGGTTGTGCAAACCATGCCATGGTCAGGGTCGCAGCACCGGTAATTGCTGAAAAAAACGTGTTCCATTTAAGTTTTACATTGCCATGCAAAACGCTATACATAATGAGACGGATTTCACGTGAGCCTGATTTTATTTTAATTGATTTGATGGGTGGCTCAACTAACAAAATAGCTGCAGGGACAGCTATTAATGCCACACATGCTTGCACATAGAAAGGAGTTCTTAAAGATGAAACAGCTAATAGTCCTCCGATAATTCCTGCAAAAGCCTCACCGAAGTTTCCTATCGATGTCACACGACCTTCTAATTGGGTATACTTTTCATTCTGTTTTGCAACTGCTAATGTATCGTATAGCATTGCTGAATCGGCTCCGGAAACCAGGCTCTGACTCACTCCCAAAATAACCTCGGCTAATACAAATTGCCAGAATCCAAACGATAAACTATATGCAAGGTAACCCGTAAATCCCAGAATTGCACCTAAAAGAATACTGGTTTTTCGTCCGGACCGATCAGCAAAGTAGCCTGTCGGGATTTCGAGGGTCATTAGTGTCAGTGAGTAAACGCTTTGCAACAAGAAGATATCCTTCATGGTCAGCCCGTTCGATTTGTAAAATAATACAATCACAGGCATGATAAGATTCATCCATTTGGCAATTTTAATAAGGTAAAGTGCTGTAAGATTTCGTTTTACTGAGAATGCCATATTGTTTCTGAACCAGCTGCAAAAGTACTTTATTGAACGCAATCCTAAAGGCGAAATTCTCAAAATGGGCTATTATTCCTTACAACACTTGTTTATTTTCAAAATCTATCCAGTTCTGCTTTGTACTATTGCTTTTTTTTATATTTTTGCAGTCCCAAAAGGAGAGGTGGCAGAGTGGTCGATCGCGGCGGTCTTGAAAACCGTTGATCTGCAAGGATCCGGGGGTTCGAATCCCCCCTTCTCCGCTTAGCTACAAGGCATAAAAAGGCAAAACCACTGAAAACACTACTGTTTCGGTGGTTTTTTGTTTTCCATAAAAGCATAAAAAATCACTAAAAAGCATATCTAAGATGGACAAATTCGGTGACCTTTTTTAGGCACCAAAAAAAAGTCACCGAATTAGGTTCTTTTGCACTGATATACAATACTTTGCGTAGCTCACTTTTGCTCTAAAAACTTAATTTTAATCTAAAATTTAGAGTATGAAAAGAGCGTCATTCGGTGTCCTTTTTTTTATTAAAAGGGCGAAAAAACACAAAAACGGAAAACTTCCCGTTTATGCAAGAATCACTATTAACGGTCTGAGGGCTGAATTTGTCGTGCAGGCCAGTGTTGAGGAAATCCTATGGGATAATAAACTGGGGAAGGTTAATGGTACCTCAAAGCAAGCTAAAGAGGTAAACACATTCCTTGAATCGGTAAAGGTTAATATTGTGCTAAAAAAGCGTGAGCTGGAAGAGACGGGGCAGCAAATCACGGCTCTCCAGTTGCGAACTGCTTTCAGTGGCATTGATCTAGCGGAACACACCATTATGGGCGTTTTTAAAGAACATAACGAAATGGTTAAAGGATTAGTTAACAAGGATTTTGCACCTGGTACTTTGGAGAGATACAATACCTGCTATAAGCA
>CAILUR010000220.1 GCA_903837445.1 uncultured bacterium
ATTGCTCTGGCTCCAAGTCCCATAGGATTATATCGGTTAAAAAATGGTTCATTGACTTTTTCCCAGGTAATAAGAGTGGTGTCTTTAAAATCATTTGCCAGCGCCAAACCCGACGCTAAAAATACCAAACACAAAGAAATTAACATATAAACTGTCTTTTTTTTCAGCACAATTTCCTCCACGACTCTAATTATATAATAACTAACATAACAAAACACCCAAGAAACATAGCAATTTCATAATAAAGGGAACGCTAATCCGTATTATGAACCCAGTTTTTATTAATAAAAAAAGTTCTAATAACTTTAAATAATTTAACATACCTTTATTTTTATGTCAAATGTTTTTCGTATTTATTATTACAAATTAAGGACTTATACATTATCTCTTTTATTCCCAAATTACTATTCCTGTCGCGGCTCACTTTTCATTCCGTATATTACAAAAATCAAACAAAGTTTTTGCCTTAATTGGACAAAAAGTTCGTCTTTTAGTCTCTATCCCACTATCATATTTTTTAGAAATTCGCCTGTTTTATCTGGTGGTAGGTTATCCATATCCACACTCATCGTTTCCGTGTATTTTCGAAACCAAGTTTCCTGTTTTTTAGCATAATTTCTTGTCGCTTGTTTTATTTGATCTGTGGTGTCTTGTAAGTTTGCCTTGCCTTCTATATATAATACCATTTCCTTGTAACCAATCGCCTGCATAGCTGTATTTTGCAAATTAAGCCCCAATGCCAAAAGCTTTTTAACTTCTTTTTCAAGTCCTGCCTTTATCATACTCTCTACTCTGTCATTAATTTTTTTATACAAGGTTTCCCTGTAGCACTGTGTCACAAAAAAAGAATAGCTATCAGGATACTTCGTGCGTTCTGTTTTTTCCCTCACTTGTGCAAGGGTCATACCTGCCCCTCTTATGATTTCAAGGGACCTTATCACTCTTCTGGGATTTTTCAAGTCAAGTTGTTTTGCCCCTGCTGGATCTTTTTCTTTAAGTTCTTTTACCAAATATGCCAATCCTTTTTCTTTTTCAAGACAGCGAAGTTCCTCTTTTATTTTTTCTGGAATTTTTCCAGCTTCAAAAAGTCCTTTTATTACGGCACTAATATATAAACCTGTGCCCCCACAGATAATCGGTACTGCGCCTCTTTTTTTGATTTCATTCATAAGTTTTTCGGCGCGTTTTTTAAAATCAGCCGCCGAGAAAGCTTCAGAAGGAGCTATAATATCAAGCATATGATGTGGCACAGTTTTTCTTTCTTTTTGAGAGACTTTATTTGTGCCAATGTCCATACCTTTATATACTTGCATGGAATCAGCCGAAATTATTTCACCATTTATTTTTTTTGCGAGTTCAATTGCGGCAAAAGTTTTTCCAGTGGCAGTGGGGCCGCCTATTATTATAAACATTTTTTATAGTTTTCTCTTAAACATTTTTTCCACTTCGTCAAAGGGAATCTTTATCATTGCTGGCCGGCCATGGGGGCAAGAGTATGGGGCTTCGGATTCAAAATATTCTTCAAGCAGGGCTTCTATTTCTTCCTTGCCAAGCTCATCTCCCGCTTTTACCGCGGCCCTGCACGCCACGCGTGCTGCTATATCCCGCAAAATTTCCTTAATATCCGCTTTGTTTTTTTCTTTTATGCTTTCAATTATTTCTCTAATAAAGGGTTCCGCAGCTTTGTGTTTTATCATTACCGGCTGTGCCGATACCTTATAATCATTTTCTCCAAAAGGTTCAAAAGTAAATCCAGCCTTTTCAAATACTATAATATTTTTATCCACGAGGAGTTTTTCCTGCGGAGTCAAATGCACTATTTCGTGAATTAACATTTCTTGGATTTTCAGTTTCCCATTTTCTATTTCTTCTGACACGCGTTCATACAATACTTTTTCGTGTGCGGCGTGTTGATCAATAATAATAATATTCCCTTCATCCTCGCCTATTATATATGTTTTATGCAATTGTCCCAACGCTCTCATCCACATACTTGGCCTCTTTTGGGACTTTACTTCAAAAGCCGAAGTATCCGGTTGCACATATGCTTTTTTGCCGTCAAACAACTGTGCTTGCTCCGAGGCAAAATAATCCGTCAGAGCATTTTTTACTCCCTCAGGAGAAAAAGGATTTGCCCTATTCTCTGGTGGCACATTCTCCACTCCTATATATGGCGTCAGCTCCGCTTTCTGCAAGGCTTCTTCCACTGCTTTTTTAACTGCGTTAAACACCAGCCTGTCTTCTCTAAACTTCACTTCCGCTTTTGTGGGATGCACATTTACATCCACAGCCGCTGGATTTACCTCTAAAAATAAAAAAGCCACTGGATATTTTCCCCGCATAAGAAAAGTCCCATAGCCTTCAGAGAGGGCGAACATAATAGACCTATTAGAAATATTTCTTCCGTTTACAAACAGAAACTGAAAATTTCTCGAGGCCTTGCTGACTTCTGGTTTTGTAATAAACCCTTCCACTTTTATCGAATCACTGTAATACGCCAGAGGAATCAAAGCATCGTATATTTCTTTCCCATATATTATCCTTATTCTGTCTTTGAGAAAACTTTTTTGTGGAAAGAATACCAGTTCACGATCATCCACCGTAAGGTTAAAAGACACATTCTCCTTGGCCAGCCCCTGACTCACCACAGTATCCACTATATGGATTTCTTCTGTATAATCTGACTTTAAAAATTTTAATCTGGCAGGCGTATTATAAAAAATATCTCTAACTTTTATTATCGTGCCAGTATTACTTGTCTTTTTTTCTTCTTTTTTGACTTTCCCACCTTCCATATATAGATAAGTACCTGCTTCATCACCGTCAGTTTTTGTAAGAATTTCAATTTTTGAAATAGAGGCGATACTGGCAAGGGCTTCTCCGCGGAAACCCAGTGTGCTTATGCCGTTTAAATCTTCAGCGCTTTTTATTTTACTCGTCGCGTGCCGCAAAAAAGCATTTTTTGCGTCCTCTCCACTCATACCGCTTCCATTATCTTTTACTTCTATGAGAGCCTTCCCTGCTTTTTCTATTTTAACGGTTATGCTTGTAGCACCAGCATCTATAGCATTTTCCAACATCTCTTTTACACAAGATGCAGGTCTTGCTATGACTTCTCCCGCGGCAATCTGGTTTATTACCTCATCTGATAAGAGTTTTATCTTTCCCATTATTTCTCCTAAACTTTCTTATTTTACCACCGCTATTTTTTTAACAAATTTTTGTCCTTTAATTTCTAAAGACAACAGATACACTCCTGAGGCCACTCTTTGCCCAGAAGTATTTGTCCCATCCCAGTAAAAATCTAAACTTTCATAAGGGCTATCTTTTGAAACTACCCCTGTAGTTTTATCTTCGCGAATTGTTTTTACAAATTCTCCGCTTAAAGTATAAGCATTTATTTTTACAGCCCCATCTTCTATCGCCTGGAATCTAAGTTTGAGGGTTTCCCCTTTGCTTAAATTAATCATATTTGCAAACACCCTCAACTTATTTGCTGGTTTTGGAAGATCAATTGAAAGAATAGAATATACCGCATCCTGGTTTCCTTCGTCATCCAAAGTTGTCAACATATAATAATATGTATTTCCCCAGTCCGTCTGCGTATCTAAATATTGTATCTCAGCCGTAGTGGTTAACAACTGGTATGTGCCACCGCCATCCGAACTCCTTTGAAGTTTGTATCCAAGCAAAGTATAACTCCCCTTAGTCGCAGCATCCCAATCAATCAAAATATCTTTTTTGCCCACTCGCGTTGATCTCAACAGGCTGTTCGCAGGCAGTTTTGCTGCAATGTAAGGTGTGGCAAAAACCTCAGTCGACTTTGGGCCTTCCCCTGTAGTATTCTGTGTGGCAAGGGTGTAATAATAAGTGGTTCCGTTTATCAAACCGTTTGTATCTGTGTATTCTTTTTTTATCTGCGCCACATTCGCAATTCTTTCCCCATAAACTCCTGGAATAGTACTACGATAAATATTATAACTATCAGAACTAACTTTTTTCCAAAAAATTGTTACGCTGTTTTCTCCCGCTACTGCTTTTATATAATCAGGGCCCTGAGTCAAAGGGATTATTATCACCATTTCATTTGTCTGTGAAGTATCAGTATTTCCCAAATCATCTATTGTTTTTACTTTATAATAATACACCGCAGTATTTGTATCAATTACTGCATCTGTATAATAAGTGTTCGTGGTCTGGGCTAAAGTAACAAAAGTGGCATCTGCCTGTGCCGTACTTCTACGGATTAAATATTTTGTAATTGTTTTATTTGTATATTCTCCAGAAGGCGCTCCCCAAGTAAGAATCACGCTTGACACTGCATAAGCCCCACTTATGTTCGTCGGAGCAAAAGGTAGCACTGAAGGTATCCCTGAAATTTCGCCTGAAAGCGGACTTAAATCACCATTATACGCCTTTACTGAATAATAATACCTCGTAGTGCTCGAAACAGATTCTGCACTCGCCGTGTTCATTATGGCATCCGTAAAAGTGGCAGTCCCAGTAAAAGCATACACAGTTCCCAAACCACTTTCTCCCGGAATAGTACTTCTATAAATATTATATCCGCTTACATTATCTGCCGCATTATAACTATCCCAAGATAATTTCAGTTTCCCATCACCATTAGAAAGTAGCGTCACTCCCACAGGCGCTGTCAAGGCAGCCACAGCAGAAGGGGTTACAGAAACAAAAGCTGTTTCAGCACTTTCTCCATACTTATTAGTGCTGGATATCTTGTATAAATAATTTGCAGAGTTTACGAGCGAAGTATCCGTATAAGCGTTTTTAGTGGTTCCCGCATACTTAATAAAACTTAACCCGTCCGTACTTCTATAAATATTATATAGCGTGACATTTTCAAAATCAGGAGCCGCATCCCAATGCATTTCAGCGTAAGTGTTTTTCCCTGTCCCTGTGAGGTTCAGTGGAGCCACTGGAAGTGTAAAAGGCGTTATAGTGACACTGCTGTAATCGCCCTCCACTGTATTTACTGCAGAAACCCTGTAATAATTTTTCACAGAAGTTTCAGGAGGCACATCCTCATAAGAGGTATTTGTTACTGCAGGATATGTATAAATATTTTCAAAACCAGAACTTGTCGCTCTATAAATATTATATTGCGTCACAAGTTCCGCCGGAGCATTTGCATTCCAGGAAAGAATTACTCCCGCTGAAAAAGTAGTTGAAACGGCGGCAAAGTTTTCTGGTGCCGATGGCGTTATTATAACCGACACCTCTGGCGTTACAGTTATCCAGCCTGGCATAAGGGTCTCGCCTAAAGGATTCACTGCCGAGACAGCATAATAATATTCTGTATATGTATTCACAGCGGAATCCACATAATATGCCGTAAAAGTATTTGTCGAATTCAGGTAGGTTAAAGGTCCCCCGTGCGCTTTATAAATTTTATATTGAGTAAGTTCCACTCCTGCTTTAATCCACGCCAAACGCACTCCCGCGGAAGAAGTGGTAAAAGTCAAGGCTGTCGGTGCTGATGGCGCCGTTAACACGCTAAAACTATATGGGATAGAGGTATTGCCCTCGACATCAACTGTTTTTAACGCATAATAATACCTGTTTCCTTCTGCCAAGCCTATATCGGTGTAATGAGATGTGGTAACGCCCTGCGCATACCATATAAGGTCTGAAGGATTTTGATATGTGGCTCTGTAAATATTATAACCCGTGACAGGATATGTGCCCGCAGTTCCTGTTACTGACCAGTTAAGATTTACAACTGTGTTTCCAGAAGAAGCCGTAAAAGAAGCCAACTTCGGAGCACAGGGTGCCGCAAAAGGTGCCACTGCTACTGGCACAGTATAAGGTCCTTCTCCGTTCGAACCAGCACTGAGCCTGTAGTAATACGTTTCCCCATTTATGAGTGCCGTATCACTATCCAAATATTCAGAGTTTTTAGTATAGTTTATCAAACTGTAACCAGTTTCCACATAGGTGGATCTATATATATTATACCCTGTGACAGCCCCATCATAATTTCCCGACCAAGACAAAAAAACTTTTGTATTCCACGGCTCTGCATATACGGCAGAAGGGGGAAAAGGAAACGCCCTTTTAGCAGAAGTTAAAGTCCCAGTATTTGAAAAAGCATCCACGGCCGCTACTTTATAATAATACGCATCAGAAGAATTTATCAACGGATCTGTCAGGGTAAATTGTGACGCTGAAGCGGTAAAGGTAATAAAATTATAATCCGTTTCTGAAAAACCTTGATAAGTCCCTCGATACAATGCGTAAAAAGCAGTATTTGTATCTGCCACAGCCTCCCAAGAGGCCGTTAAAGCAGGCGCATTATAAGTCAAAATTAAGTTAGCCGGTGTCTGTGGAGTCGCCGACAATGTTACTGCAAAAAAAACAAACATACTTAAAAAACTTAGCTTCCTCATACATAACTCCTTTAAAAGTTTACAGCCGCATCAAGATTTACCAACACCGCATCATAATTTCTCTTTACTTCATTTTTATCTTTAGAAATAAAATATGATACTCCCATATTTACATTAACATTTTGCAAGAAATTATAAGATGCGCTTCCCGCTATAGAATAATTTTGCCTGTCATCTTTTACTTTTGAAACATCTTCCCCATTGTTCCAGGTGCCCGACAAGGCTAAATTAAAACTTACTTTTTGCTCCAGTTTAAATTGTTTGCCACCTAACCACGGTACCCAGTCCCACATAGTAAAAGGAGTATCCATATGCCAATTATACCCTAAATTAATCACAGGGTTTATCTCTGACTTCCATGTTTTTACAAGTTTCACTGTCGTATTAGAATAACTTCCTGCTAATTTAAGATTTCCATTAGTATCTTTTCCAAGCGAATATGGCAGTTCTACGCTTCCACTATGGCTGTCAGTATTGGAATTTTCTTCATATTTATTATTACTTAACTTAACTGGATTCATATTCTTATTGTTATTAAAATTGTAATACCCAGTCAGCGTTTGATTTTCAATAATGCCTTTGATAAAACTGACTCCCGTCAATCTAATCCCAATATTTAAAGTGGTCACATAAGAAAGACTGCTTAACTGTTTGCTATACGCGCTTCTGTTTATTGAGTATGTGCCGC
>CAILUR010000221.1 GCA_903837445.1 uncultured bacterium
AAGAACGAGACCCTTGAAAATTTTGTGACTTTCGGAATAGCGATAGTAATGGCTATTTTGCTTTTTATTATGCTTCCGTGGTTCATTACTAAGGGACTATCGAAAATAAGCGGGTTTGAAAGCAACAGGTACTCTTTTAATATAGGAATGGTCTTTTTTAAACTGCTTATTTTTTTCCTGTATGTGTGGGGAATTTCGTTTTTTGAAGATGTAAAAAGACTTTTTCAATATCATGGGGCAGAACACAAATGTATATATGTTTTTGAAGCAGGAGAGAAAATTACTTTTCAAAATACTTTAAAGTTTTCTCCAAGACATCCTCGCTGTGGGACTGCCTTTATTATTATAACGCTTATAGTAAGTCTTATTTTGTTTGTGATTTTTCTGCCTCCTGGATTAAAACTATGGCAGAGAATTTTATGGGAGATTCCTTTATTGTTACCAGTAATAGGACTTTCTTACGAAGTTTTAAAAGCTTCGGACAAGTTCAGAGATAATATTTTTATGAAAATGTTTATTTGGCCGGGACTTACTTTTCAACGGTTGACCACCAGAGAACCTAACAAAAAGCAAGTGGAAGTGGCTGCCAAATCTCTCGAACTGGTGGTAAAGCTTGAGAACCAGTGGCGTTTAAAAAATAGAAACAAAAAAATATAAAAGGCGAGTATATGCTTAATAAACTTCACAACATAAAAGAGGAATATGAGGGAATTAATATAGAACTGTCATCTCCAGAAGTAATGGCAGACAGCGTGGCTTATCAAAAAAAAATGATACGCCATTCTGAGATTGCGCCTATTTTTCATAAATATGAGAAATACTTGGCAGCGGTTAAGGCAGTCGAGGAAGCTAAGGAAATATTAGCGACTGACACTGATCCGGAAATGAAAACTATGGCCGAACACGAAATCATAGAAAATACAGAAAAAATAGCCAAAATGGATGAAGAACTAAAATTAATGCTTATTCCCACGGATGCGAATGATAAGAAAAATGTAATCATTGAAATCCGTGCAGGGACAGGTGGAGAAGAGGCCTCGCTTTTTTGTGCGGATCTTTATAAAATGTATTCGCGGTATGCCGAAAAGATTGGTTTTAAACTTGATCTTATGGAATCCAGCCCTACAAATCTCGGTGGTCTCAAAGAAGTTATTTTTATGATAAACGGGAATAACGCTTACGCCAAATTTAAATACGAGAGTGGCGCACATAGGGTACAACGCGTGCCTGCTACCGAAGCCAGCGGCAGAATACACACTTCGGCAGTGACCGTGGCAGTGCTTCCCGAACAGGAAGAGTTTGATGTGCAAATAAATCCAAGTGATTTAAGAATAGACACTTTTTGTGCTTCCGGTCCTGGAGGACAGGGAGTAAACACCACTTATTCGGCAGTGCGTATAGTACATTTACCTACAGGCACAGAAGTGCAATGTCAGGATGAAAGGTCTCAAATTAAAAATAAAGCAAAAGCAATGACCATTTTGCGAGCACGAATAGTTCAAAAATTAACTGCCATAGAAGATGCCAAGCTTGCGAAAACAAGAAAAGACCAAGTGGGTTCAGGCGACCGCAGCGAAAAAATCCGTACTTATAATTTTCCACAGAATAGAGTAACTGACCATCGCATAGGCATGTCTATTCACAATCTAACAGCTTTCATGGAAGGCGATATCGGAGATATGTTGGACGCACTGATAAAAGACGGACAGCAACGCCGTTTAAGTGAAGCTGCGAAGTAACTCGCTTATAATAGCAGGAGTAAAATATCATGGCATGGTTTATTAAAAATACAAAAGGAATATTACTCTCTTTGGGAATTGCTTTAGTGGCTGTTTATCTCGGAAGCCTTGTGCCTCTTGTGGGCGGCGCAGTTTTTGGAATACTGCTCGGAATTGCTTTTGGAAATATCTTAAGTTTGCCGAAGGGAACTGTTGAAGGTATTCAGTTTACTTCAAAACGAGTACTGCAATGGGCCATTATCGCTCTCGGTGGCGGTTTAAGTTTGAGCCAAGTTTACACCACTGGCTTAGCTTCTCTTTCTGTTATGCTTTTCACTTTATCCGCAGCTTTCATAGCGGCCTATATTTTTGGAAAAATATTGAAAGTTCCATTTAAACTCACCACTCTTATTGGAATGGGAACTGCTATATGCGGCGGCTCTGCCATAGCAGCCATTTCTCCCATAATCGAGGCAGAGGATCAAGATATCGCATATGCCATTTCTACTGTTTTTATGTTTAATGTAATAGCCGTTATTATATTCCCGCCTTTGGGGCACTTAATGGGTCTGAGCCAACACGGGTTTGGACTTTGGGCAGGCACTGCGATAAACGACACCTCGTCAGTGGTCGCAGCGGCTTACACCTATGGAAATGATGCTGGTGCCTACGCAACAATCGTAAAACTAACTCGGACCACCATGATAATTCCCATATCCATAATATTTGCTATATTTACTTTTTTCAAACACAGCAAAGAAGCTAATGCGAAACAAGTGCACTATAGTTTTGTGAAAATTTTTCCATGGTTTATACTTTGGTTTCTCGCAGCTTCATTGTTGAACACTACTGGCATAATTAAACAAGACACTGCAAAAATATTTACCGAAGTGGGAAAGTTTATGATAGTGCTTGCGCTTTCGGCTATAGGACTTAACTCTGATTTTAAAAAAATGTTAAAGACAGGTTTAAAACCAATGATATTAGGTCTAATAGCATGGCTTGCAGTAGCAGCAACGAGTCTCATAGCGCAAAAATTGAATGGTCAATTTTAACGGTTTAAAAACTCAAAGTTTCGCTTAAATGCGCATATATCGTTAAAGTTCTGCTAATTTTGTTTATTGTGACAGATTTCATTAATATTATTGACAAATACAATATTTTATTGCAAAATAATCTCGGTTTTGGAATAAACATTTCGCCTAATGGGAAGACTAAATGAAAAGAATATGGTTAGCCATATTACTCTGGTTATCCGCTATTGGAATTGTGTTCTCCGATGCGGGACAGATTGGAACTACATCAAATAACTTTATCAAAATACTTGCTCCGGCAAAACCTGCTTCACTTGGAGAGGCATATGTGGCCACGGGTAGCGATATAAACTCCATTTCATACAATCCGGCTGGAATAGCAAAGAGTTTGCTGAGCGAAATTTCATTTACTCATATAGAATGGTTTCAGCAGGTAAGGTTTGAAAACTTAAACCTATCAATTCCTTTTCCTATAGGCACATTGGGCGCTTCTTTTAACTGGTTGACTGTTTCTCCTATGAAAAAAACTATTGTAAGCCCTTCGGATCCAAGTACTTGGGAGGAACTTTATAATTTTTCTCCTTACAGTATGTTTGGAAATATTACTTATGCTACGGGTTTTACAGATAATCTCACCATAGGAGCGAGTCTTAAAATTCTCGACTATGTCATAGACCCAAATGATGCCAAAACTTCCGCCGTCTCTTTTCTTTTTGACTTTGGTTTAATTTATGATATTCCAGGAGTCAACGGACTTTCCACTGGGTTAGTATTTAAAAATGTCGGTCCAAAGACCACCTTTATTTCAAAACCTTTTGACCAACCAATAAATATAAAAGGTGGAGTGGGTTACAATAATGGAATTTTTAACATCGAAGTAGATGCGGAATATTATAACGATAACCCCATAAATTATTTTGGGGGAGCCGGGGTTACTCTTTTCGAAGTTCTTTCTTTACGCGCTGGCTATAAGGGCGGCACCATCACGCAATGGACAGCTGGTGCCGGCTTGAACTTAGGTCTTTTTAATATAGATTATGCTTTTGTACCTTATCCTGATAGTTTAGGCTATACGCATAGAGCAACACTGGTAGCAAAATTTGGCACTCCTGAAGTAACTTTATTAGCCACCCCTCTGGTGTTTTCTCCTAACAATGATCGCTTTTTGGATTATACAAATTTCACATGGCAAATGCGTTCTAAAAGTATGGCTAGAAAAAGTTTTATAACAATTACAGATGCGTTAGGACTCCATATAAAAGAAATTCCTTTGATGGATTTGTCAGGGACTTCTTTTTGGGATGGCAAAAATGATTTTAGTTTAGGGGCTGTGCCTGATGGAATGTACACCGCTAAACTTACTGTGCAGTATGATGACAAAATACAGTCCACCTCCACTGGAGTCACAATAGAAGTGGACAACACTCCGCCCACTTTATTTGTGGCCGCCGCACCTAAAGAAGTCACGCCAAACGATTATGGTACTCTACGGGCTCCAGTAAATTTTTCTTTAAGTGCTAAAGATTTACACGGGGTCTCTCAGTGGCAGGTTGTTATTAGAGATCCTTTAGGTAATATCTTCAAAAAAATTACAGGAGTAGGCGAACCCTATATGGCAAATTGGGACGGGACTTCTGATTATGGGAAACCTGTCAAAACTGGCACTTTATACACCTATACTTTTTATGCCGCGGACACAGTAGGTAATTGGGGAAGTACTAAACCAGAAACAGTTAAAGTATTATTTAAAGAAATCATAATAAATTTGTCTTCAGATGTCTTGTTCGACATAGGAAAAGCTGATGTTAAAATAAGTATTTACAATATGATTAAACCTATTGCGGATAAAATAAAATCATACAACAACCTTCAAATAATTGTCGAAGGGCATACGGACAATCAACCTGTAAAGTACAGCACTGATTTCCCTGACAATCAATCACTGTCGCAGGCACGCGCAGAAGCCACAGTGGCATTTTTTGTTGACCTCTTTCATGTGAATAAAGAAATATTTACAGCAGTAGGAAAAGGTGATGCTGAACCGGTATCGGTAAATGATACTCCAGAAGGCAGAAAACTTAATCGCAGGGTAACGCTACGCATTCGTGGCTCAGAGTGGGAATAAATGCATACAACTAAAACACTGGTGAAAAAATGAGAAGGAAACAATCTTATGATACGACTGTGCAGTCGGTAGAGAGAACCTTAGATATTATAGAGACTTTAAGTTTGCACAAAACAGGAGTGGGAGTCACCACCTTAAGTAAAGAATTAAAACTACATAAAAGTACCGTGCACAGATTGCTTACCACGCTCATGCTTAGAAAGTATGTGGACCAGGATTTAGAAACCTCAAAATACAAACTCGCCATGAAACTTTTTGAACTTGGCAACGCAGTACTTTCCAAACTGGATATACGGCAGCATGCGCTATCTTATATGCGGCAGTTGTGGAAAAATACTGGAGAAACAATACAACTTTCTATAGTGGATCAAAATAATGTCTTATATGTGGATGTTATCGAATCTTTAGAAAAAGTCAGTGTAAGGTCAAACATAGGGGAAAGAGCTCCACTTTATTGCTCAGCCCCAGGTAAAATTTGGTTGGCTATGCTTCCAGAAGATAGATTATCAGAAATGTTAAAGGGATTAAAACTTGATTCTTTGACTCCAAATACAGTTGACTCAATAGAAAAATTAAACGCCCAAATTAAAACTGCATTTGAACTCGGGTATGCGGTAGACGATCAAGAAAGTTCTGAAAATCTTGTAACCATAGCTTCTCCTGTAAAAAATTCTCGTGGCAGGGTAATTGCCTGCATCTCCCTTACCATTCCAGCGCTCAGAACAAACGATTTAAAAATTATTGAACTTGGAAAAGATGTAAAACTTACTGCTGAAAAAATATCTCAAAATATTGGGCAAGTTAGATAAAAAACTTATCTGTAAATATCCTGACGCAAATAAAACCCGTCTTGTTTTTATATGATAGAAAAGGAATGCCATGGAATTCTTTAAAATTCACCACAAATACAAACAGGCACGCGTAGGAGAAATTTCCACTCTTCACGGCAGTATTCATACTCCTGTCTATATGCCAGTCGGCACTCAAGCCACAGTTAAAATTATGACTCCTGAAGATTTAGAACGCATGGATATAGATGTAATTCTGGGAAACACCTATCATCTCTATCTAAGACCTGGGCTTGAAATAATGAAACAAGCTGGTGGGCTTCACAAGTTTATGGGTTGGAAAAGAGCTATTCTTACAGATAGCGGAGGCTTTCAGGTTTTTAGTATGGAGGCCTTAAGAAAAATAACAAATGATGGAGTGCAGTTTAGAACCCATTTTGACGGAACAGAACATTTTTTAACTCCTGAAAAAGTTATAGAGATACAGACCATTCTTGGCAGTGATATTATGATGTGTTTTGATGAGTGTCCGCCTTATCCCGCTGAACATGAGTATGTCAGTAAATCTTTAGACACCACTGTAGAGTGGGCAAAACGCGCGAAAGCTGCGCATAAGAATACTGATAAGCAGGCCCTTTTTGGAATTATACAAGGAGGCACATATAAAGACCTGCGTGAAAAAAGTGTAGAGCTAATGCTCCCACTTGACCTACCAGGATATGCAATAGGCGGAGTATCAGTAGGTGAAGGAAAAGAACTTATGTACGGCATGACTGATTGGGTAGCTCCTTTGCTTCCAGAAAACAAACCTCGTTATCTTATGGGAGTCGGTGCTCCCGAAGATTTATGGTATGCAATAGAAAAAGGAATAGATATGTTTGACTGCGTGTTGCCTACGAGAATTGCCAGAAACGGCACTATTTATAATCAGTATGGAAGAACCATAATAAGAAATGCCGAATACAAAGCAGATTTTAGACCTATGCAAGAGGGCTGTGAATGCTATGCTTGTAAAACTTTTTCTCGTGCCTATATCCGGCATCTTTTTAATGTAAATGAAATTCTCGGTATGAGGCTCACTACTTTACACAACATATGGTTTATGATAAAATTAGCCCGTACTATAAGACAGGCGATATTGGACAATAACTACGAAGAAGCAAAAGAAGCATTTTTTAAAGATTTTAAATACTAAGCAAAGTTAAAACTTTGTAAAAAAACACGGAGGTATTATTTTATGATGGCAACACTTCTTTACGCAGCAAATGGGGCGGCCCAGACAGCGGCAGCAGCAGGACCAGGTGCGACAACTGCGGATCCAATGGCACAGCTCGTTTCTGGAATTCTCCCAATAGTGCTTATTATGGTGGTCTTTTATTTTCTTATCATTGGGCCACAGAAAAAGGAACAAAAGAAACACGCAGAAATGCTTAAAGCCATAAAAGAGGGCGACAAAGTAGTAACCAGCGGTGGAATAGTTGGAATAGTTTCAGGCTTTTCCGAGAAAGATGATATCGTTTCTATCACTGTGGCAGGTAGCACTAAGCTTAATGTTATGAGATCTTATGTGGCAAACAAAATAGAGCGCCCGGCCGAGAACACGCTATCTGAGCCGGCAAAAAAATAAATGTCCGAGCTTCGAAAAGACCCGGTAATTAATAGGTGGGTGATTACTCTTGACGACAAGACCTTTACTCCGCATCCGGATTCCGAATTTATTCACGGGCTTTCGGAGCACGAACCTGCTTGTCCTTTTTGTCCAGGGAATGAAGACAAAACACCTCATACTATTACAGAGAAAAAAGATACTTCCGGCGCCTGGTCGATAAGAGTTATTCCTAATAATAATCCATATTTAAAAGTAGAAACCCCGTTGCAAAGAAAGAGTATAGGTATTTTTGATTATGTCACAGGTATGGGCGCTAACGAAGTAATTATCGAAACCCCGAAACACAATTTGGATATTGATACTATGCCCTTAAATGCCGTAGCAGATGTAATAAAGACCTATGCTGACAGAATAAATGATTTAAAAAACGATACCCGTCTTGAGTATGTTCTTATTTTTAAAAATCGGGGCAAACGCGCTGGTGGACACATTGAGCACGCACATAGCCAACTTATGGCACTTCCTGTAATTCCAAAAAAAGTCCAAGAGGAAGTAGATTCGGCAGAAGCCTACTTTAAACTTAAGAAACATTGTGTGTATTGTGATTTGGTAGCCAACGAAATTCAAATGAAAGACAGGGTAGTGGTTGAGAATGCTTCTTTTTTGTGCGTAACTCCTTTTGCTTCTCGCTTGCCTTTTGAAATGTGGATAATACCCAAAAGACACGATAGTCATTTTGGAAATATTAATAATGATGAGATACAAGGGCTTTCGGAAATTTTAAAAGATAGTCTGCGGCGTATGAATAAAGCACTCAGTTTTCCTGCCTATAACTATATTATCCACACTTCTCCTCAAAAAGCAGGTAGTCTTGAGCACTATCACTGGCATGTGGAGATAGTCCCCCGTATTAAAAGTCTTGCAGGGTTTGAATGGGGAAGCGGTTTTTATATAAACCCGACTCTCCCAGAGGAAACAGCAGGATATCTACGCTCGCTGTAATGAGTTTATAAAGGGGTAAAATATGGAAGATGAGCTTGGACATGTGTTTAGCGTAAGTGAGATTACAGAGGCCTTAAAAGCATGTATTGAGGGCACCTTTGGCACTGTTATAGTACAAGGGGAGATATCAAACTTATCCACACCTGGTTCAGGGCATATCTATTTCAATTTAAAAGACGAAGCAAATATTATAAAAGTAGCTATGTTCAGATACGGAAGACAAGAAGCTCTAAATCTGGAAGATGGGCAAAAAGTTTCAGTCACAGGGAAACTTACCGCATATGGAAAAACAGGATATTATCAAATAGTAGCAAAAGATATTCAAGTATTAGGAGTTGGAGAATTACTTGTACAATTCGAGAAACTTAAGAAATTACTTGAAAAAGAAGGTTTGTTTGATGTTTCACATAAACGCCCGATTCCGTTGTATCCCTCAAAAATAGGAATAGTCACTAGCCCAACAGGGGCTGCTATTAAAGATATTTTAAAAATTATAGAACACCGGTATAGAAATGTGGATATCTTAATTTGTCCGGTTTTGGTACAAGGCAACGAAGCTGCCGGGCAGATATGCAAAGCCATAGAAGATTTGAATGCTATAGGGGGAATAGATGTCATCATAGTTGGGCGTGGTGGTGGTTCCATAGAAGACCTTTGGGCTTTTAATGACGAAACTCTGGCAAGAACCATATACAATTCGGCAATACCTATCATTTCTGCCGTAGGTCACGAAGTGGATTACAGCATTGCCGATTTTACAGCCGATCTTCGGGCCTCCACACCTTCAAATGCCGCTGAACTGGTAGTCCCCGACAGCAGTGCTTTAGACAATGTCCTAATAAATCAAAAAAACCGTTTGAGTACTTCTTTGGACAGACTCTTGATAAAAAACGAAGACCAGTTAAACGGGTTTCTTAAAATGCGTGCCTTCACTGTGCCTTTTGAAATGTTTGAGGACTATAGCCAGCGAGTAGATGAAAGCGAAATAGATATCAGCAGACTAATCAAAGAAAAAACTGCAAATTTTGAAGACAAACTCAAGCATCTTGAGGAAAAAAATATACTTTTAAATCCTGTAAATATTTTGAAAAAAGGGTATTCTATAGTATATGATGATGTCAGTGGCAGGCTGATAAAAGATTCAAAAGATGCTGGTAAAACTATTAAAATAAGATTGTATAAAGGCGAACTGTCTGCCGATGTTAAAAAAAAAGTATAATTTTAAACTATCTGGAGGTGAAGTATGTCCAAAAAAGACGGAAAAAGTTTTGAAGAACATTTAACAGCAATAGAAGCCATAGTAGATTCTTTGGAATCTGGAGACCTTGACTTGGATAAAGCTATGGAACAATATGAAAAAGGGATGGGGTTGATAAAGACCTGCAGAACACTTTTAAAAGAGAGCAAAATAAAAATTGAACTACTAAAAAAGAGAACCGAGGCAGGTTACGAAGCTGAAACTTTGGAAGAAGCTACCAAAGATGTCACCAAAGAAAAAACAAAAACCGAACCTAAAAAAAAGCCAAAAGATAAAGGCGAACTTTTTTGATAAAAAAATATAAGGTGATTTTATGAAAGCACGCATAAAAAGTTTCATACTTAAAATAGACAAAAACCTTGATAAATACCTGCCTGCGAGCGCATATCCAGAGATAATTTATAAAGCTATGCGTTACAGTATTTTTGCAGGAGGAAAGCGCTTGCGGCCCATACTGACTCTTTTAACTGCAGAAACTTGCGGGCTGTCTGCTTCGGCTGTAATGCCCGTGGCTTGCGCTATGGAAATGATACACACTTATTCTTTGATACACGATGACCTTCCAGCAATGGACAATGACGATTATCGGCGTGGTAAGCTTACTTGCCATAAACAATTCGGCGAAGCTACTGCCATATTGGCTGGAGATGCTTTGCTGACAAGAGCTTTTGAACTCATATTTGAAACCTCTAAAAATAAAACAATTAAACCATATAACATAATAAAGGCCGGTGCTGAGATAGCGAAAGCGGCCGGTGTGCGCGGTATGATAGGCGGACAAGTGGTGGATATGTTAAGCGAAAGAAAGAAAATCTCAAAAGAGACCTTAACTTATTTGCATACGCATAAAACTGGAGCCCTTATCAGTGCAGCCATTGTGGCTGGAGCGGTGTTAGCGGATGCAACGCCTGCGGAAAGAATACTTTTTGAGCGCTTTGGAAATAAAATCGGTCTTGCTTTCCAAATCATTGATGATATTCTGGATGTGACAGCAAATAGCAAAATCCTCGGTAAAACCTCGGGCAAAGATGCCGCTGCAGATAAAGCTACCTATGTAAAACACTATGGGTTAAAGGCCTCTCAACACGCTGCGGAAAAATTAATACTTGAAGCAAAAGTAATTTTAGGTAAAATAAAAAGAGATACCGTGGGACTTGAAAGCATCGCTGATTTTTTTATTAAAAGAACATACTAAAAGGAGCTAATATGCAATTTATTACTGACGGAGTCACAGGATTTTTCAGCATAATATGGACTATACTGAGTAATAGAATTTTCTGGTCTTGTTTTACTATCTGGTTTACAGCACAAGCAATAAAATTTATTTGGTACTTTATAAAATTCAAAAAAATTAATTTTCGTTTGCTCGTGGGAACGGGCGGTATGCCATCCTCGCACACAGCTTTTGTCACTGGGCTCACCACGACCATAGGCCTTTTGGTGGGGTGGAATACTCCTGAATTTATGATTACTCTGGGCTTTTCTATAGTGGTCATAAGCGACGCGGTCGGAGTACGGCGCGCTGCAGGCAAACAAGCTACTACCTTAAATAAAATAGTTGAAGACTTTTATAAAAATCATTCTGAAGAATTACCTGAACGCTTGAAAGAGTTTCTCGGACATACTCCTATGGAAGCAGCCATGGGTTTATTACTCGGGCTTGTTATGGCCATAATGATAAATGGATAATAATGAATTCTAAACTTCTTGATAAAATAAAAACGCCTAAGGATTTAAAAAAACTAAGCGATGAAGAGTTGGAACTACTTGCCGTAGAACTTCGCGAATATATGGTGAGCGTAGTTTCGAAAACAGGTGGACACTTAGCTTCTTCGCTGGGTGCAGTAGATGCCACTCTCGCTATGTATAGCGTCTATGACCTCCCAAAAGATAAAATTCTATGGGATGTTGGACATCAGACCTATGCTCATAAAATCCTCACTGGCCGCAAAAACCGTTTCAAAACCTTACGCCAGCATAATGGGCTTTCAGGTTTTTTAAAACGCCACGAAAGTAAATATGATGCTTTTGGAGCAGGACATTCTTCCACTGCCATTTCTGCCGCTATGGGTTTTGCCAAAGCCCGAGATATCAGAAAACAACATCACAATGTCGTGGCAGTGTTAGGTGATTCTTCGTTGGCAAATGGCATGTCTCTTGAAGCCATAAATAACATAGGCCACGACAAGACCGATATTCTCGTAGTAGTCATAGACAATGAAATGTCCATATCGCCCTCAGTCGGCGCGCTATCTGAATATCTGAGCAGAATTACTTCAGGACAGACATACAATAAAGTAAAGGACTCAGCTAAAAAAGTTTTAGATAAAATGCCGGCAAGTATCAGCGGCGCCGCTTCAAATCTTTTCAAACATTTTGCAGAAGCGGTAAAAGGGGTTATTTCTCCAGGCTTGTTTTTTGAAGAGCTTGGCTTTATTTACTATGGACCTATAAATGGGCATAATATTAAACTCATGAGAAATACTATGGCGGCTTTAAAAAAAATAAAAGGCCCAAAATTACTTCACTTAATTACAAAAAAAGGTAAAGGATATCCGCCTGCCGAACATAATCCTGTACTTTTTCACGGAATCGGACATTTCAATCCCGAGACAGGCGAAGCGGTGAAGTTTGCCGGTGCCAAGGCTCCAAGTTATTCCAAAGTTTTTTCAGAAGCGCTTGTCACACTCGCAGGTAAAAATAAAAAAATAATTGCCATAGTCGCCGCTATGATAGAAGGCACAAATCTTTTGAAGTTCAAAGAACTTTATCCAAAACGTTTTTTCGATGTGGGGATAGCAGAAGAACATGCCGCCACTTTCGCAGCAGGACTTGCCGCCGAAGGTTTCAAACCAGTAGTCGCCATATATTCTACTTTTATGCAGAGATGTTTTGACCAAATGCAACACGATGCGGCGCTTCAAAATCTTCCAGTTATTTTTGCTATGGACAGGGCAGGACTCGTGGGGGAAGATGGCCCCACGCATCACGGAGTTTTTGATATAGCTTTTTGCAGAATGATTCCCAATATGACAGTTATGGCGCCCTCTGATGCTCCCGAAATGAGAAAACTTCTCGCTACGGCATTTAAGATTAATAAAGGACCAGTCGCTTTTAGATTTCCAAGAGGTGAGTCTTGGGCTTTTAAACAGGATAATTCTTTTACGCCTGTACAAATAGGAAAAGCCCGTATGATAAAAACAGGAAAAGATGTCACTGTAGTCAGCCTCGGAGCGTTACTGCCTTATGTCATTAAAGCGGCGGAAGAACTTGAAAGAGAACACAAAATATCCGTAGAAATAATAGATGCGCGGTTTGCTAAACCCATTGACAAAGCCAAAATTTTAAAATCAGCAGTGAAGACCCGCAGAGTCATCACGATAGAAGAAGGGTGCATAGAAGGTGGCTTTGGACAAGCTGTTTTAGATATGATAAAAAGACATGCTCACGGGACACATAAAATCAAATGTGATATTTTAGGGATTCCTGATAGGTTCATAGAACAAGGCAGTATGGAAATGCTACGCGAGGAATGTGGGCTTACAGAAAAGGGAATAAAAAAAGCTATTCTCAATATTATTAAGGTGGAAAACTAATGCTCACTTCTTTAAAAATCCAAAATTATGCGCTGATTAAAGATATAGAAGTAGGTTTTGACAAAGGGTTAAACATAATCACAGGGGAAACCGGCGCTGGTAAATCAATAATAATAGGGGCACTCAATATTGCCATTGGCGTTAAATCTTCAATTGAACACATTCGTACTGGCGAAGAAAAAGCCATTGTGGAAGCAGTCTTTGATTTGTCCACTAACAAAAAGCTTTCGGCTGTAGTCACGAAAATGTTAGTAGAAGCAGGCATAGAAACTGCAAATGACACGCTCGTAATAAAACGCGAAATAAATCGCGAAGCCAGAGGCAGAGTTTTTATTAATAATACAGCCTCTTCAGTAGTTTTTCTTGACCGTCTTGGAAAAACACTTGTAGATATTCACGGGCAACACGAACATCAGTCGCTTTTAGAAAATGAAATTCACATAAATCTATTGGATGCTTACTCTGAGACTTTCACACAAAGGGAAGAAATAAGCACTCTTTTCGCAGCGCTTTTATTTTTATCGAACGAAATAAAAAAACTCGAAGGGTTAGAATTTGAAAAACAGGAAAAACTCGACTTTATTAACTTTCGGATAAATGAAATAGAACAATGTAATTTTCGCTCACCAGGAGAATTTGATGACCTAATGGCAGGCAGACAGATTTTGACTAACACGAGTGCCATAACTGATGCCGTAAACAATATCATAGCTTCTTTAGCTCCAGCCTCAGCAGATTTGGAAGGCAGTGGCGCTATAGACCTAATGGAAAAAGCGAAAAAAAGTATAGCCGATATAAACAAAATAGACGCTAAAACAGTTGAACAAACGGAAATTCTGCAAGATGCGATAATAAAAGCGGAAGAAGTAAAAACCTTTTTCGTGGAATACAAATCAAAAATAGAATTTGATCCTGACAGACTCAAAGAGATAGAAGACAGAATTGAACTGATTGAAAGTCTTTTGCGGAAATATAAAAAGACTACCTTAAAAGATATTATGGATTACTATGATATTTTACTGGAAGAAAAGAAAAAAATTGCTTCAAATGAAGAACTTATAAAAGATAAACAGAAAGAATATACAAAAAATTTAAAAGAAATTTCTGCAAAAGCCATTAGCCTCTCCAGCCTTCGTCATAAAAAAGCTGCAGAACTCGGTGTGCGGATAGAAAGCGAACTGAAAGATTTAGGCATAGGCAAAGGGACTTTTATTGTCAAAGTAGGGTTTCAGACCACCACGGAAGAGGACACCCTCGCCGTTGCCCATTTAGGACAAAAATATAAACTGACAGCACTGGGCATAGATACTGTGGAGTTTATGATTTCTTTAAACCCCGGGGAAGAAGTCAAACCTTTAGTAAAGGTAGCCTCGGGCGGGGAAATTTCAAGAATAATGCTCGCTATCAAAAACATTCTGTCAGATGCTGATACTATTCCAGTTATGGTCTTTGACGAAATAGACACAGGCATATCGGGTAAAATCGCGCAGACTGTCGGAAAAAAACTTTATGAAATTTCACAGAAAAAACAACTCATATGCATTACTCATTTACCTCAAATTGCCGGTTTTGCTGACACTCATTATTCTGTCGCAAAGTCCATAAAAAGCAATAAGACCGAAACGATAATAACAAAACTTAACAAAGATGAAAAGATATTTGAAATAGCAAAACTTTTAAGCGGGGAAACGGTAACTGAAAAATCCATGGAAGCAGCAAAAGAACTTATCAAAACAATAAAGACCTAAACTTTTATCGTAATTTCAAATCCTAAAAAACATTTTATTTTGTTTTTATTTTTTTAGCACCTTTCATTTGTTGTAGGGAAGGGTTTAGCAAATAGGCTTTTTTAAAAAACTCTTTGGCTTCGGTGGTATTTTTCATAGCCAAGTTTATTACTCCAAGATTAAACCAAGCTTCAGCATATTCTGGTTTTAGGTCTACCGCGCGCCTATAATATCCATCTGCGGCTTTTGCGTAGTTTGAGGTAGAAAGAATATTACCGATATTAAAACAGGCCTGTGCTCCAAGGTCTTTGTCGCACGCTACAAGTTTTTCAACCTCAGGAAGGGCTTCGTTTATTCCACCCGTTTTACACAAAAGTTCTATCAGATTATAATAAAAAAGTCCTGTCACGGGAGCTTTTTCAATCGCCTTTCTATAATTTAAAACAGCGTTTTTTACATATTTGTGGTCACTTATATTTGCGAGCAAAGAATAAGCTCTGGCAAGGTTGCCCCAATAATAAGAGTTTCCTGGATTTAGTTTCGTTCCAATTTCGTATTCTTTAATGGCTTCGGAAATATATGCCACTTGCTGTTCTTTGTTTTCTAAGCGAACACCCAGCTGTTCATAAGCCAGCCCGAGATACACATGAAATTTTACTTCGTTGGGTTCCATAAGGACTGCGGTTTTTTGTTCTTCAAGCGCCACATCCCATTTATTATAAACATTTCCGTAAATGTTTCCTCTGTTATAGTGCACATCCGCTTCATAAACGCTGTAAGTCTTTGCTATAAAAAAACAAGCGCCGCATATAACCACTAGCAACAGGACTATTTTTAAAGAATTATCTTTTTTATATAAATTATATTCAAAAACTTTTACTGGGTTTGTCTCTTTGAATAAAACAAAATGCAGCCCCATAAAAATATAGAGTATAGTATTAATGGCTGCCACTCCAAAACTAAAAAGATTTTGAGTGAAATATGCTACAAACGCTGCAAACATTGCCAAGGAAAGTATTTTTATGGGATAGGTTTCGATTCTTTTGAAAGACATAAACCACATACGGATATACGCAATCAAAAGTAAAATATAAATTCCTAAACTAAACAGCCCCATTGTAGCGGCAATGTTCAACAATTCATTATGGGCAGTTCGGGAAGAGACATTGGCGCCATCTATTTGAGCAAAGTTTGTGCCAGAGTATTGTGGGAAAACAGTTTTGAAAGTGTCCACGCCAGTTCCCAAGAAAGGATTTGTCTTAATCATTTTAATAGCCGGCACCCATATATGAAGCCGAGATATTTGAAGGCTTGTTTTAATATGGGTCACAGACGACCATATGCGTTCTGCCGCAGCTTTACCAAAACTAAAACTTAACATTCCCACGATTAAAAGGACTATACTAAACCCTATGAGCCAGCCCTTATATTTTGAAATAATAAAACTAAATATTTTATTTTTAGAAACTGCTGTCCTGTCTGTATCATTTTTAAGTCCTTTAAAGACAGAATAAATACCATAACCTGCCATAAACAAGAGAGAAAACACAAATCCTAAAAAAGGACCTCTGCTTTGGGTGCCAAAGAGTGCCATATACGACATTATAAATAATATAAATATCAAAAGAGCATACGAAAGTTTCTTGTTTTTCCAGGCAATCATAAAATACGCTATCTCTACTGGCATCATCATTATCAGCACTGCGCCGAGAAAATTTGGATTACCCATTGAAGCGAAATAACGGCCCTTTATTACCGAGGCCTCATTCCATTTTATAAAATCATAACCAAAATACTGCGCGATTGAATATATCGTTAAAAGCACACACGAGATAAGGAGGGCAGCATTTATGACCATTACCTGCTTTGAGGCTTTAATATTTTGGCTTACAATGAAATATATGACCACATAGTTAATATTTGAAAGTGACCCTGCAAAGTTTTCATATTCTCCACGAAAACTAATAGATGGAGAAATACTAAAAATAGTACAGACTACATTCATAAACACCCATAAAACCAAAGGAATATCCAATGGGGTAGGGGTATAAACAAATTTCCCCGTATAGATTATTTTCGCACCCCATAAAAGCAACATACCGATTGTAAGAATTCGAAGGAAAACGAGTTTTGGCATTTCAAATTGGTCAAAAGAATGGATCTCAAAAAACAGGGGAATAATAAAAATACTCAATGCTACAAGTGCCAAAATGGCATTATTATAGAAACTTAGCAATCCGTCTTCGTGTGAAATCAAAGAAAGGTCAATCTTTCTACCATCATTTTTTTTATTTTTTGCCATAAAAACCTCAAGTTTAAAATGCTTTTAAGAAAACATATGTTTTATAGTATAAAGCAAAATACCTTCAAGTCAATAATAATCGTTTAAGGGCTTAATTTTAGGGAACTTGCTTTTTGTAATTTCTGTGTATATAATTTATTATAAAGA
>CAILUR010000222.1 GCA_903837445.1 uncultured bacterium
CCACATCTAATTCTACTTATAATAAATAGGGCACAGTCCCCTTGCGGGACAAGCCCACATCTAATTCTACTTATATATATCGGGCACAGTCCCCTTTATATAAAAGGACCACTCCATCTTAACAATATCATATTCTACAATAAAAATAGCATATTTCAAGTTTAATTAATAGTTGTTCATTCACTTACTTTACACTCCCCAAAATATTCTTGAAATATACCCTCATTTTGCTATACTTATATGAAGTTAATTTATCTTATATATAATAATGGAGACCACCTATGAAAAAAGTACTCATTATACACGGACCTAATCTTAATCTGCTTGGACAGCGGGAACCAGATGTTTATGGAAATATCAATTTGGCTGAAATAAATAAAAAGCTGACGGTTTTAGCTGTTTCTTTGGGAGTAGAAATAAAAATAGTACAGACCAATCACGAAGGTGAAATAGTCGATGCCATTCAAAAAGCCATAAGTTGGGGAGATTGTATTATTATTAACCCTGCGGCCTATACTCATACTTCTGTGGCTATCCGCGATGCTATAGCGTCTGTTAATATTCCTACCATAGAAGTACATCTTTCAAATATTTATAAACGGGAAGAGTTCAGACAAAAATCCTTTATAGCACCAGTCACAGTCGGGCAGATAAGCGGTTTTGGCGAAAACAGCTATTATCTGGCTCTTGAAGCGGCTTCAAAAATTATAAACGCTCAATAAAATGCCCTCCATAAAACAAAGTATAAGGGAAGCCTTAGGCACAGGCAGCCTTCTCACGGTTGATAATCTGATTAAAATTATTGATTTTTCTATCATAGCCATAATAAGTCTCCTTTTATTTTTGTCCTTGGTCTTCCCTGTTTTCGCTTATCCGGATTCAGCAGTTTTTTACAAGACCACCATTTTCGCAGCAGGAATACTTTTTTTACTCAGCAATAAGTTTTTAAAAGAAGAAAAAAAAATAGAGACGCCTCTTGATACTTATTTTTTTATTCTTTTTGTTTTTATCACCCTGCTGGCTATCACCTCCATAAACAAAGTCCTCACCCTCAACTCCATTTCTGATTTTTTTACTTTCCTTCTTTTTTATTATTTGGTCTACAACTACGCCCGAACAAACTTAAAACTCTTTTTAATGGTCATTCTTTCGCTTGGGGCTCTCCTTTCCCTATATGCTTTTTATCAATATCTATCAGGTTTTGAAGACACTTTAAAAAACCTTCCTGCTCTGGGGCTTGAGCACTTTGAAGATATCAAATACCGGCTTGAAACAAAAAGAGTTTTTTCTACACTAATTTATCCAAACGCTTTTGCCGGCCTTTTAATAATGATTTTGCCGCTTTCTTTTGCTGTCTTCAAAGCCAATAAACGCCTGCGCCCACTCTCCTTTATCTTGGCAGCCATTCTGCTAGTCGCGCTTTTTTTGACTCAATCGGTGGGCGCCTTTATTTCCCTTGGGCTTTCTATTTTTGTAGTCCTTTTACTTTCGCGTGACCCCGCACTGAAAAATTTTAGGCTGATCAGTTTGTCGCTTTTTACTATTATCCTTGCAGGGCTTTTACTTATTTTAAAACTTCGTGGGATAGACGGTCTCATGTCTGATTTTTCAGGCCGCCTCGCCAACTACTCCCATATGTTCGCCCTGATAAAAAATCGATTGTTGTTTGGCTATGGGCCTGGTACTTTTGAAGTCATATATAATTCCGCCCTGCCCGCTGGAGTATCCTACTTAAAATATGCGCATAATGTCCTGTTTCAAATGACTTTGGAAACAGGGATAATCGGCGCCGGACTTTTTTTAATCACTGCTTTGTATGGTTTCTCCACTGTTTTCAAAAATTTTTATTTTTTAAGATACCCTTCCAAGAAGGTTTTGGTAATTTCACTGGTGACTGGCATTTGTGCTTTTCTTATTCACAACCTTGTAGATTTTGATGTATATAATTTTGAGCTGGCTTTAGTTTTCACTTTTGTTTTGGCCATTCTCATGAGCCAAATTAATATCGGCATAATTGAACTCAATAAGCTAAAACTCTCATTTTTCTTGGGGGTAAATCCTTCCAAGAGACGCTCCATTATTCTTTTCATAGTGTTAGCCGTCCTTTTATTGTCCTGCATTACAGGGGGCAAGCAATATCTGGTGCTGACCTCCATTGAATTACTTATAGCTGCCGGGTTTGCCATTTGGACAGTCAGCAAGGAAAACATTCGGGTAAATAACCTCAACCTGCCTGTCTCCCTTTTCTTAAGTTTGCTTTTTTTGTCCCTTACTTATACCGTCTCTGTTTATGCTGGTATTTCTTATTTTGTCCTTGTAGCCTCCGCTTCAGTTTTATTTTTTGTGTCCTATCAATTTTTGAAAGACACTTCTTATAAAATTATTTTGGGCAACTATATTATTTGGCTGGGAGTCGCCCTCTCTTTTGTGGGTATCCTACAATTAGTTATGGCATATATTGCTAAACAGCCCTTACTCGTAGATGGTTTTTTTCCAAACAAAAATCTTTTTGCTGGCTTTATGGTGGTGCCTTTTTCATTTTTACTAAGCAGATTGTTATTTGAGAAAATCATAAAAAACTTTCCTTTAAAAGTAGCTGGCCTATTTTTATTTATTTTTATTGAAGGGGTCAGCCAATCAAAAGGCGGAATTCTTTCAATGCTTTTTTCGTTTTTGCTTATTTATATTTACTACACTGTAAATAAAAAAATGGTAAAAGACCAACCAGCTCAGCAAAAAATCAAAACCTTTCTCATACAAATTATGGCTGCAATAATTATAGTTTCCGCCTTCACTGGGCTTACCGTGACAGGCCAAAAAATGATTACCCCTTCAGCAGATAAGTTTGTTTTTAACAGATTAGGCATATGGAAGTCCTCGTTATTAATGATAAAAGACAAGCCCCTCACTGGCTACGGCATAGGCAGTTATGAGCGAATTTTTCCTAAATATAATTTTCCAGCGAAAGCTATAGCGCGGTATCAAATGGGCACCCCTTTCGCACATAACGAACTACTTCAAATCGGGGCGACTGTCGGGCTTGGCGGAATGGTTTTAGCCATTTTTATTGCTTTCATACTTTTAAAAAACATTACCCCTGTCACAGGGCATCGCAAACTTTGGGCTGCCACCACAGGCGCTTATTTTGCTATCGTGGCATTGTTTTTTCATTCTATTTTTGATTTCAATCTACATAATCCCGGTACTCTCTTTATCTTTGCCATATTGGCAGCCATTGTAGTAAACGAAAAAGCTCTCATACAGGTTGTCCCTAAAAATGTATTTTTTCTTGTACGCCTTTACTATTTTCCGGCACTTTTAGTGTTTTTCATAATTATCACTTTCCTTTTACGCGTGCCTGTCGCCAAATATTATTACGCTGATTATATGGCAAATTCTACTTACTCCTCGCTTTATTCAGCGCATTTGATTGAACCTTATAATAGCGTCTATCTTGCCGAACTGGGGTCTCAAAATATACTTGCTCACGACTATAAAAAAGCTGTGCATTTTTTTGAACGCGCCTTAAAATTTGACAGTCGGAGCAGACTCTATAATATCTATCTGGCCAGAACATACACAGACATGCGGGCTTATAAAGATGCTGAGAGATACTATAAAGAAGCTATCAAGTGCGAACCTTTTTTTGCAAGTACTTATGTGGAACTGGCAGATTTTTATTATAACAATTTAAACGATAGCGCTGCTGCCACAACTACTCTTTTAAAAGCCATAGACCTCGAACCCAACTATGTGAAAGCGCGTAACAATCTTGCTATCCTCTACAGAGAACAACACAGACCTGCTTCAGCACTCTTTCAATACGATGCCGCTGAAGTTGCGCTTGAGACTTTAACTCCGACCACAGCCTATGAAAAAGAAATGTTTTCCGTGCCAAAAGAAGTTTTATATTTCAATAAAGCCAATGCCCTTACTGCCCTGAAAAGGACATCCGAGGCCTGTTACTATTTCAAAAAATCCTATACCCTTTCGCACAACCCTCACACCCTTGCCTTAATGAGCCCCGCATGTTCAAAATAATTTTATTTAAAAAAAACAAAGAAGATGCTGTTGCTTTAGCTTTTATATTTTTGGCAATAACGGTTTTTTTTTATAGAATCCTTTTTCTAAATGAGAATTTTTTTATAGGCGATATCTACTCTCAGTTTTTTCCCTGGAAAGATTTTTTAAAAAGAGCTTTGCAGTCAGGCACCACCCCTTTTTGGACTCCTTTTGTGTTTTCAGGAATGCCTTTTATAAGCGACATTCAAAAGGGGTGTTTTTATCCGCCTGGCCTCATTTTTATACTAACAGATTTTTCTCCCGCTCTTAAAATCTATGTGGTTTCTCATTTTATCTTAATGGGAGGTGCTGTTTATTATTTTCTCCGAGAACTAAAGTTTTCTCCAGTGCCCTGCATTGGCGGCACGCTTTTGTTTCTTTTTAATTCTTTTACTATAACCAAAATAAATTTTTTAAGTGGTCTGGGGGCATTGGCTTTTTCTCCAGTGGCTGCTTATTTTTTCTTAAGATTCTGTAAACACGGAAAACTTGAAAATTGGATTCTTTTTGTGCTTTCTTTCATTCTTATTTTTACCGCCGGCCACCCGCCCACCTTAATGTACACCACCCTCTTCATAGCTGCGTTTGGACTATACCAGTTTACCGTCCGCCCCGTAAAAAAAATAAATGCCGTTTTGTTTTTTAAAGGAGGGGTGTTAGTTTCTATTTTTATTGCCCTGTTTTTTTGTCTTTCCATGCCACAGCTTGGTCTCTTTTCCGAACTTATAAATCGTTCCACAAGAAGCGCAGGAGTCAGTTTGACAACAGTTTTAACAAATTCTGTCTCTTACATAAATCTCTGGAATTTTTTTATCCCAGGGGGCTTAAATGGTTTTAAGCTAAACTACCTGTCCGACTGGAACCCTTTTTCAATGGGAGTCATGAATTATTTTTCAATTACTTTTCTTTTTATTTTAGTAGTATCTTTTTTTCTTCGTAAAAATAAACTTTACTACTTTTCCCTTGCCACGGCTTTGTTAGCTTTACTCTTATCACTGGGGGGAAACACACCTGTCTATTCATGGTTTTATGCCTTTGTGCCTTTTTTTTCCACTATGCGTCACGCGAGTTATGCCACCCTGCTTATGGTGCTCCCTTTTTCTATCCTCACAGCATATGTCTTAGAAAGGCTTTACCCTCTTGAACCTTCAGTCCCCACTGTATTTGATATCCCTTCAGCTTTTGATAAACCTGCCAACTTTTCATTTTTAAAATATTCTTCAAAGTTATTAAAGGTCTTTCTTTTCTTAATTTTTTGTTTTGTGATAACTTTATTAAATTATAAGAACATTTCTTTTGTTTATTCCATTGAAGTGTCAACCTTTTTTGAATTCATTAAGGGCTGTGCTGGTTTTCTTTTCATTTTTGGAATGGGGCTTTTAATGCTTTACCTTAAAGAAAGTCGTAGGATTACAAACAACTTTTGGATTTATATTACAATTTTTTCCATTTTTTTTGAACTTTTTTTATTTACCTCAGGCCTAAACCCAGTCATTAGCAATCGCCTTTATACCTTAAAAGAAAATACTGGCGGTGCCATTACAGCCATAAAAACTACAAATTATAAGTTTTTACATACTCCAGCCTCTGCCCGATTTAGGACTATGAAAGGAGAGAATCTTTTTAACGCTGAAAAGAATTATCTTTCTTCCCTCCCTTCCAATACAGGCATTCTTTATGGTCAATTTGATGCCGCCGGCTATAATCCGATTGAGTTGCCAGAATATATGGCTTTTCTTTCCACCGTCACTAAGGATAACCGTATTTTAGATATGCAAAGACTCAGCATTTTAAATGTAAAGCATGTTATTACTCACGCAAATTTGGATACTCCCCTGCTCGATAAAATATACGATGATGGCATTACAAAGGTTTATAAAAATCAAAAAGCCCTGCCTCTATTTTTTGTCTCAAGCGATAGCAAAAAGCTTTCTTTGCTCTCATCACAAGCCACTTGGGCAAGAAAAAAAGAACTTGATTATAGCTCTTATAAGATAGACATGACCACTTCGGCTGATGGATATTTGATTTTTTCAAATAATTATTATCCAGGTTGGAGAGTTTACATTGATAATCAGAAAAGTACTATGATAAAATTTTTAGGTATATATATGGGAACTAAAATCCCAGCAGGTAGGCACACAATTATTTTCAAATTTATTCCTACACATCTTACTCTTTACACTTGGTTATTTTTAGCAGGCGCTCTTTTTCTCCTGCTTATAGCTTTCATTTATACTCACGATAAAAAAATACCTACTACACAAAAACTTGAAATTATCGCAGTCCTTCCCGAGACTCCTGTCGCTCCGCCTTTAGATGGTGCCGGGTTTCCTTCAAACACTTTTACCTAAATCCCATTTTTTCAAATATATTCTGTGCCTTTTACTCTATCCACATAATGTTGAGCGGAATAAGCTGCCACTGCCCCATCGCCGCAGGCAGTCACTATTTGTCTGAAAGTCTTTATATTACAGTCGCCGCAGGAAAATACTCCAGACACCGAAGTTTTCATTTCCGCATTTACTTCTACATACCCCGCCTCATCCATTTTCACAAAACCTTTTAGAAAAATTGTATTTGGAATAAGCCCCACAAAGATAAAAACTCCCGTCACCGCCAAATCACTTACTTTGCCATTTTTTATATTTTTGAGTTTTACTTTTTCCACCCCGCGGTCGCCTGCTATTTCTTCCACTACTGTATCGTAGATAAATTCAATTTTAGGATTTGCAAAAGCTTTTTCCTGAGCTATTTTAGCGCCCCGAAAGGTATCCCGCCTATGTATCACGCTCACTTTTTTAGCAAACCGAGTAAGAAACACCGCCTCTTCGAGTGCTGTATCCCCTCCGCCTACCACAGCTATTTCCTGATTTCTAAAAAAAGCGCCATCACAAGTCCCGCAATAAGATACGCCTTTCCCACGAAACCGTATTTCTCCCAGAGCCCCAAGCTGCCTATAGCCAGCACCCGATGCTATTATGACAGCACAGGTCTTATAAATTTTACCGGAAGCACAATGAAGTTCTTTTGCTTCCCCTTTATCCATTATTTTTTCCACTTCTTCATATACTATATGCGTGCCGAAATTTCTTGCCTGTTTTTCCATATTCTGTACCAGCGTAATTCCAGCAACATTTTCAAAACCTGGATAATCTTCCACTTCACTTGTCAGAATTACCTGCCCCCCCATTGCCTGCTTTTCAATAATAAGTGTTTTCATACGAGCCCTTGAGTTATAAATAGCGGCAGTGAGTCCAGCCGGCCCACCTCCTATTATTATCACATCAAAAACTTCTGGCAAGGCTGTCTCTTTTTTTTGCACCCCTAAATTTAAATTAAATTCTTCCATTTACCCACCTCAGCTTTCAAAAGTTTGTGTTATATGTTTCTCAATTTCCGCAGGAGGCATAGCACCTATTGTTTGTCCCGCTTTATTTCCATCTTTAAACATAATCAGCATGGGAATTGACAGGACTTCATAAAGTCCAGCACTTATAGGGTTATCATCCACATTCAATTTTCCAAAAACCACTTTCCCCGCATACTTTCCAGAAAGGTCTTCAAACTGCGGTCCCATTACTTTGCACGGCACACACCACTCTGCCCAGAAATCCACCACAAGTTTTGGATATTTTATAAGGGCTTCTTTAAAGTTTGCATCCGAAAGTGTCACCACTCCCTCAGGCGCTTCTGGCAATTTTTCTTCCTTTGGTAAAAGTGAGGCATCCACAAACCTAATAATTGTTTTAATGAAATTAGGTTCCGGCAAGGCGCCTATGATAGTTTTATCTACATCTCCGTTTATTATAGTATGCGGTACGGAAGCGACTCCAAGTTTTTGAGCGGTTTCCTGATCTTCATATGATTCCACACACTCAGAAGTTATTTTTCCTTTGGAAGCAATAGCCATTTGGTGGGCTGTCACTACTGCCTTCGGACAGTAAGGACAGGTAGGCGTCACAAACACCTGTATTTTTTCCACCTTACCTTCGGCGACCAAAACAAGTTTTTCAAGGGTTTCTGGTAAACCCGACTGCCCAGAAGACACAAGGGTTAAGACTTCTATAAACCCTCCTATTTCATATCCGCTTGGAGAGCCATTATAAATAATTTTATATCCTTTATCATATCCAATAATCACTGTGGGACTGGTATGCAAAGAAAGCTCCCGCGCTATCTCATTATCAAAATCAAGTTCGGTAAGTTTTATACGCGGTTCCAAAGCCGCTAATTCCCTTAAAAGATTCTGCGAAAATTCAATAAACTGGCGCTGATCTTCGCCTTGCGCCATAAGAATACTTTTTGTGAAAAGTCTTACATCTACTTCCCCTTTTAAATCCTGCGCAAATTTTTCTTTTAATTGCGTTTCCACCTCTGGAGTAATAAGCTTATCCATTTTTTTCTCCCTTATTTTTTTGTTGCAATATTTCTATCATATCTTCATTTTGTTTTTTAATAATGTTTGTTGCGGCATCCAGTAGTTTTACCACTTCATAACTTTTCAGCCTATAACAGGCCTTAGTGCCGCTCTTTTTTGCTTCCACAAGCCCTGCTTGTTTTAAAGCATTTAAACTACGCGACACCAAAGGCTGAGGCTCATTTATCATACGGGCTATGTCGCAGACACATTGTTTCTCATCTCTTAGCAAAACCAAAATTTTTACTCTTGCTTTGTGTGCCATAGCCTTGAATACATTTGCCTGAAGTTCTACAACTGTCATTTTGCACCTTCTTTAAAGTGAACTAATGTTTAAAATATATCAAAATCTACATATTAACATATATCAAATAACTTCAAATAAGTCAAGTTTTGTTTTTGAAAATTCTTATTGTTCTGTTATAATCTTATTTATATAGTACTAAACGCTGGAGTAAAAAATGGCAAAACTCAATATTTTAAAATATGGCAACCCGGTCCTTAAGAAAAAAGCCGAGCCCGTCACAGAGTTTAACGAAGACTTAAAACAACTCTTTAACGATATGTTAGAAGCAATGTATGCCAAAAATGGTGTCGGTTTAGCAGCCACCCAGCTTGGTGTGCTTAAAAGAGTAATCGTAGTAGACACCACACGCGCAGATGAAAATCCGCAGGTCTTCTTGCTTGTCAACCCGGAAATTATTCAGGCCTCAAAAGAAAAATGTGAATATGAAGAAGGGTGTCTAAGCTTTCCAGAAATTACCGAAACCATTTCCCGCTCACGAAAGGTGACCGTCAAAGCGCAGGACATTTTCGGTAAACCTATTGAAATAGAAGGCGAAGGACTTCTGGCAATTGCGCTTCAGCACGAGATTGACCATATAAACGGCATACTTTTTATAGACCGCATGTCTCCCGTTAGAAAATTGCTTCATGCAAAAGAACTTAACCTTCTTAAGAAAGCCAATACTCCTAAAAAGAAGCACAAATGAAAATCGCTTTCTTTGGCACTCCTGCCTTTTCAGTTCCTGTCCTTGAGGCCATATTAAACTCAGGGCACGAGATCTGTGTGATAGTCACCCAACCCGACAGACCCGCTGGCAGAAAAATGGAACTCAGCGCCTCACCAATAAAAACACTTGCTTTAAAACACCACCTAAAAATACTTCAACCTGAATCCGTTAAAACCCCAGAATTTTTAGCAACCTATAAAAAGTTTTCCCCCGACCTCAACCTTGTGGTAGCTTTTGGACAAATTATGCCAGAGGAACTTATCTTTTTTCCTCCTTTACATAGTATTAATATTCACGCCTCCCTGCTCCCCCTTTGGCGTGGTGCCGCTCCAATAAACGCAGCCATAATAAATGGGGATAGGGAAACTGGTATTTCTTATCAATTTATTGAAAAGGGACTCGACACGGGAGATGTCCTCCATTCTGAAAAAATGCTTATTGGTTTATCTGACACTGCGATAACTATGTACACAAAACTCTCTTCCCTGTCAGGCGATACAGTCCTTAAAGTGCTTGATATGCTTGAGAACAGGACTTATACCAGACTAAAACAAGAGGCTTCAAAAG
>CAILUR010000223.1 GCA_903837445.1 uncultured bacterium
TCCTCGAACTCCGTCGGCTGCGCCCGCCCGAGCAAGTTGCGTTGCCCAGGACTTTCCAACTGGAACACTCCTATTGTATTTCCAGCCGCGAGTAGTGTGAAAACTTCCTTTTCAGAAAAATCAGAATCAGGAAGAGCTATAGGGGCGCCTGTTTCGTTTTTTATTATCTCAAGAGTATTTTTTATTATAGACAAATTGCGTAGTCCTAAAATATCAAATTTTAAAAGTCCGATTTTTTCAAGAGATTCCATAGGATACTGTGTCATATAATTCAATTCTGAAGACCGAGTGTCTTTTTCTTTTGGAATTGAAAGTGGCACAAAGTTTATAAGCGCCTCAGGGGCAATTACTACTCCGGCGGCGTGAGTGGAGTCCTGTCTTAAAAGCCCTTCTATGCGCATAGCGAAGTCTACAATTTTTTTCCTTGTCTCGTCATTATTTACAAAGTTGTTAAAGTCCTTATCGGCAAGCGCCTCGTTCAGCGTAATATTTAGTTTTTCAGGAACTTTCTTGGCGAGCTCATCTACTATTTTGAGCGGTACATCCAGTACTCTGCCAACATCACGAATGGCTTGTTTTGCTTTTAGTGTCTGAAAAGTTATTATTTGCGCCACTTTATCTTTGCCAAATTTTTCTACTATGAAGTTTATTATTTTGTCGCGTTCTTCATCCGAAAAATCCGTGTCTATATCTGGCGGGGAAATTCTGTCAGGATTTAAAAAGCGTTCAAAAAGCAAACCATAGCGTAGTGGTTCTATGTTGGTAATACCTAAGACATAAGCGACGAGGCTCCCTGCGGCGCTACCTCTACCTGGACCTACTGGAATGTTTTGTGAGCGGGCGTATTCTATAATTTCCCTAATGATAAGAAAATATCCCGAATACCCCATTTTTTTTATGACAGCCAGTTCGTGTTCCAAACGGGCTGTGGCTTCCGCACTCGCCTGTGGATAGCGTTTTGGAAACTCTGCTTTAGTCAAATCTTCTAAAAAATCCTCATAAGGTTTGCCCCCTACTCCGGTATCGTAAGACGGCATAAAATATTTTTTGTTTAGGGAAAACTCAAAATTACATCTATGAGAAATGTCTACTGTGCGCTCGATGGCATCGAGGGCATCCGGCATCACTTCTGCCATTTCTTCGTAATTTTTAAAATATATTTCACCAGAAGAAAATTTGAATCTATCTTCTTCTTTTAAGGTAGTCGCAGTTTGTATGCAGGTGAGAATTTCGTGGGCTTTTGAGTCTTCTTTTTTCATATAGTGGGCATCGTTTGTCGCCACAGTAGGAATGGAAAGCTCACGGCTTATTTCCATAAGGCCGCGTTTTGCTACAAGCTCTTCTTCTATGCCGTGGTTCTGTAGTTCCAAATAGAAGTTTTCTTCTCCAAAAGTATTCCTATAAAAAATTGCGGCTTCTTTGGCAGCAGACATATCGTTGCTTATTATCAAGGCTGGGACTTCCCCCTGCATACACGAAGAAAGCGCGATTAAGCCGCTGGCGTGATCCACTAAGAACTTTTTATCTATGGTGGGTTTATAATAAAACCCTTCAGTAAATCCAAAACTTGAAAGCTTGATAAGATTTTTATAGCCCTCTTCATTTTTTGCTAAAAGAATGAGGTGATATTTTTCTCTGATCTTTTTTTCTTTGTTCATTTTAATGTCATCTACGATATAAGTTTCCATTCCTATTATTGGCTTTATCCCGGCTTTTCTGACAGTGTCGTAGAACTCCACAGCCCCATACATATTTCCATGGTCTGTTATGGCCACTGCGTGCATATCGTATTTTTTGGACGAGGCAATTATTTCATCAAACTTACACATACCATCAAGCAGGCTGTATTTTGTGTGCAGATGCAAATGCACAAATTTTGAAGGCATTATTTTTCACCCAAATATTGAAAAACATAAGCCCGTTCAAGTCCACGGCAATCATTTACCAAGGCCACAAAGTGCCAAGAAGTACCGCTAAAAAGTTTTTTTATTTTAATTCCCATTCCATCTCCCGCTTCAAAAATGCAATAACCATTGTCTTTCAAGAGTATTTTAGCATATTTATAGAATTTTTGATAATATGAAATGCCTGTTTTTCCACCTCTGAGCGCACCGGAGGGTTCTTTTAGAACCTCTTTTGGTAGTTTTCTCATTTGTGCAGCTGAAATATATGGAGGGTTAGAAACTATTACATCAAAACGAATATTTTGTGTTTTTTTGAAAAAATCGCCTTTAATAAAAAGAGTTTTATTTTTAGTTTGCAAAGCTGTAGCATTTGTATTTGACAGGCGTATAGCTTTTATATTGGTGTCATAGGAATAAATGCGTTTTATCTCTGGCCGTTCTAAAGCCAAGGTCACAGGGATTATACCAGACCCTGCCCCCAATTCACCTATAGTCATACCATTTGAAACTGGAATAAACCTCACAAAGGCCTCAATTACAGCCTCTGTGTCGGGTCTTGGGATAAGGACTCCTCGTTTTACTGCAAATTCCCTGCCGTAAAACCAGGCTTTTCCTGTAATATACTGCAAAGGCATATGCCTCAACCGGTCGCCTACCATATTATTAAATACTTTATATTTAGAAACGGGGAAAACATTTCGGTTGATTATGTAAAGGTTTTCGCGGGTGGTTTTTAATGTGTGCAAAAGCAGACTTTCGGCTTGTGAATAAGCTTCACGCTTTGTGTGGCAGACTTTTTTTAGTTTTTCTGCAGCTATAAAAAGGGCTTTTTGAATAGTCATACTAAATAAAATGTTGACATTTTTCACCATAATTTAAAAAAATATACTTAAAAACTATGATTAAGTATATATTTCACTGGTAAAAAAGTCAACCGCTCGCTTTAATGGTTATTTATGTTTTTTATCCTTGTTTCTGATGCAAATGAATTTAAATATGCCACATCGTCTTCTTTTACAACCACAAAACTTAACCCTGCCATATATAAAGGTTTTTTTATTTCTTTGCACCAGTTTACTTCGCAAAAAGCATTTATAGCTCTGCCGGAAGTAAAAAGTAACTCTACTTTGATCATGCTCTCAGGGGTGAGTTCTTTTTCTAAAAGCATACCCATTCCACGGCTGTTTATATTTACTAACTGCATTTTTTCATTATCATCAGATATAGCATCAGAAACTTCACGTTTTCCATCAAGAATTTTGCATTTTCCCATAGTTTCTACGATTACTCTCGAAGTGTTTCTTCTTTCTAAAAAATCTTTCTTTTTCATACATATCACCTCCTAAAAGAAATAGCCCAGGATCATATTAAGGGTATTAAATTTTTTACTCTACCTATCTTAGTATGTTCTAGTAA
>CAILUR010000224.1 GCA_903837445.1 uncultured bacterium
CCCTGCTTTCTCTTTCTCTGGCTGTAGGACTTTTAATAGATGACTCTATCGTGGTGCGTGAAAATATATTTCGACATATAGAAATGGGAATGTCACCTAAAGAAGCAGCAGAAAAGGGAACAAATGAAGTGGCCTTGGCAGTTATTTCCACCACCCTTTCTATTATGGCTGTGTTCATACCGATATCTTTCTTGACTGGAGTCATTGGGCAGTTCTTCAAACAGTTCGGGTTTACAGTGGCCTTCGCTCTTGCCATTTCTCTGCTGGATGCTTTTACTACTGCCCCAATGCTCTCGGCATACTGGTATAAAAAAGAAGATAACAAAGCTAAAAAAGGGTTTGCCAAATTTACACACGAGTTATCTCAAAAATGGAATAAGTTTTATGATGAAGTGAATAGTATTTATAGAGGAGTTTTAGAATGGGCGCTGGGAAGGAAAAAATTAATTCTGCTTTCCACGGTTGGTTTGTTTATTGGAAGTTTCTTTTTACTGCCTTTTATTGGCGCAGGGTTTATGACACAGAATAATAATATCTTAAATCTGAACTTTGAAACCTATCCAGGAGCCCCTGTAAAAAAAGTAGACTCCTATATGGAAAAAGTGGAAGATTATATAATGCAACAAAAAGAGGTAGAAACTTATTATGCCTATGCTGGAAATAATGGGACCAATACAGGCACTCTTATGATTTCTTTAAAACCTATCACCCAAAGAAAATTAAGCAACGATGAATTTTTACAAAAAATGAGAAATTTTATTCACGCTCAAAGAATTGATAGTTTTGCAAATATTACCACCGCTATGGGAATGGCGGGTGGCAATTCTGATATGAGTACGCCGATACTGGTGAATCTCTATGGGAGTGATTTAACAGTCCTTGGAACACTGTCAGCACAAGTTAAAAAAATAATACAGGAAACGCCTGGGTCTGCGGATACTGATTCCACTTTAAAACCTGGAAAGCCAGAGCTTGTCTTAAATGTGGATGCGGTAAAATCAGAGAAGCTCGGAGTCTCCACCTATGCAGTGGGAGAACTTTTAAGGACGCTCGTACAGGGAAGTACGATTTCGAAATATAGAAAAGGCGAAAAAGAATACGACATTACTCTTGAAATGAACGAAAAAAATAAACGCGTGACAGATGATATAAAAAACATTCTTATCACAAATAGAATGGGTAAAAAAATACCGCTCAGCGCGATTTGTAATTTTAACTACGGTTCAGGACCAGTAGAGATTCGCAGGGAAAATAAACAGAGAACAGTAAAAGTGGCGGCAGCGCTTGCTCCGGGATATTCAGTTATGGAAGTAAGTACAAAAATCAAAGAGCGGTTAAAAAAAGAATTGGTGATGCCAGCTGGTTATAAATATACTTTTGGTGGGCAGAGTAAACAGTTCGGCGATTTAGCCGCCCAAATGGGTGGCGCTATGCTCTTGGCTATCTTGTTTATGTATATGATATTGGCATCTTTGTATAATTCATTTATTCAGCCGCTTATTCTTATGGTGGCGGTGCCACTTGCAGTTATCGGCGCTTTTGCTGGACTTTTAATCTCTGGGTATCAGCTGGATATGTTTGCTTTTATTGGGTTGTTAATGGTGCTCGGACTTGTGACAAAAAATGGAATCTTGCTTTTGGATTTCACAAATAAAATGCGGGATGAGGGGATGTCCATAAGAGATGCGCTTTTACACGCCGCCCCTATACGCTTGCGTCCAATCCTTATGACTACTTTTGCTATGATTTTTGGAATGTTGCCAATTGCTTTATCTATGGGAGAAGGCGCAAAGGGAAATGAATCCCTCGCAATAGTAGTTATCGGAGGACTAATCACCTCCACTTTCCTCACTCTGCTGGTAGTACCTGTGGTATACGAGTGGGTGGAAAATAAACTTGAAAAGCGCAGAACTTTTGCAGAATTATGCAAAGAAGATAATGATAAAGAGGCCTGCGCTAAAGATGAAGAAGCCAAACAAAGAAAAAACATAATTAACCCGGATAATAATAAAGGATAGTTTATAAAGTTTGAACTTAATTAGGGATTTTTTCTTCGTTCTATAAGTGACCAAGAGCAACCGCAATAGTTTTGTCTGTAGAGGTCATATTTTTTGCTCAACTCAACGGATTTTTTAAAGCCGTCTTTCTTTTTAAAATTACTCGCCAGATAGTTAACTCCGTATTTTAGTGCGGCGGCAGCCCCAATAGCGTTTATCTTTTCAGCGTCTTTATGCGGACTTATAGTCAGCGTAGAAGTAAAAAGAGGTAAGTTAAGTTTTTTTGTCTCAGCGGCAGCGCGGTCCAACCTTATTCTAAAACATTCAAAACACGCCTCTCCCCCTTCTATATCTTTCGCCCGTGGTTTCATAGAGGCAAACCAATTTTTAAAATCATATTCGCCTAAAATAGTTTCCATACACATTTCTTTTCCAAGCTTGAGCATAGCCTCCGAGCGTTTTTTATATTCTCCAGCTGGGTGGACATTTGGATTATAAAAAAAAGAAATAACTTCATAGCCCTCGGCGCGCAGGACTTCAGCGGACTGGGTAGCATCTGGCGCACAACAGACATAAAGCAGTATTTTAGGCATATAAAACTCCTTTTTAAAAGAGTGGGTCTTTTATGATTTGACACACGCCCAAGCGTGTGATATTTTTAACATATACTATATTACTATAAATCAAGGAGGAAAAAATGAAAAAACTTATAATAATTTTGGTATTATTGTTTGCTGTGCAAGGACTTTTTGCTGTGGAGGTAAGTCCAGAAAAACAATATATCGCACAGGCAGAGCAGGTCTTTGCCCAAGGCAATTATAAATATGCGATAGACCTTTATAACAGTGCCTTAAAAATAAATCAGCAAAGTGCGGTTTCCTATTTGGGAATTGGTGCCTGCAAGGAAATGCAAATGGATTTAAAAGCGGCAGAGATTTATTATAATAAAGCAAAAGTCCTTGATCCAGAAGCAGTGGTGCCCAACCTGGAAAAAATCAAAGCCCTCGAAAAAAATAGTCGCGGAAAAAATATTGATAAGATAAGAGAAAAATATCACGCTTTGTTTGATAAACAAAAACCAGAAGTCGCGGACGCAAGTCTTGGTTTGGCACTGCCGGGAGCAGTGACTCCAACGGCGGTGGAAAGCGCGCCTGTAGCGGCTGAAGCAGCCCCTGCTGATTCTAAAAATGAAAAAGAATGGTGGCATAGAGGCGGCGCAGGAAAAATGTTATCGCTGGGGGGAATTTCATTTATTTATCCTGATAGGACTACTGCTTTGGATGGCGCAGGGTTTGGAATTGATGCTGGACTTTTATTTCGAAAACAAAGTCATGTGTTTAATATTTCTCCAAAATATGGCTACACGCGCGACTTGATAAAAAGTAATGACCCACTCGTGCCAGATATTCAATATGACAGTATGTTTGCCACTATTAACGATTCTGGAGGAGACATATCGTGGCCCAGTGATTTATTTTTTAATGCTTTTATGCCTTACTATTTTAATTCTTATCTGGAAGACCATACAAGCGCCACAGAGGTAAACAAAAACAGCGGAAATTTATTCGGCGCAAAATATACTGCTGGGGTAAAAATCCTTCCTGTATTTGGCATAGCGGGTTCGGTAGGTTTTCAATATGTGCCTTATACTAACATACGCGAAGATGCCTCGGGGAATACAAGAACAGATATGAGTGCTATGGCTTTGTTTTGGCAGGGGGGAGTCGGGCTTAAATTACCAGGACTTTTTATGGCGAATGATGGACTTGATTTCACGGCTTGCTGGGGCACTTATCACACGGCGCCTAATTACTTTGACTTAAAAAGTAGCTATTGGCTTGACCTGCCGTATTCACTGGCAGATACTAGTATTTTTAATAAAGTGTCAAAAACACCTTTGATTGTGTTAGGAGAAAATCTTGGGAATTTTGAAAGTACTGAGACCTTGAGTACTGTTGGCTATGTGTACAAAGGTGGCGTTCATTATAATGTAGGTAATGAACAACAAGAGGCTTTTCTTTTTGTAGAGGCGCCTTATGCCGTAGAGTATAAAACGCAGCTGACTACTGGCTTTAAATACACGGATGAGCCCATAGCTGTCTCGGAAACAAAGTCAGAAATGTTGACTATAGGCACGGGAAGAAAGTTTTATATGGAGACAGGGGTCAGGTCAAATTTAAAATATGTAATTACGGGTTTCAAATATGCTTATGACTATTCTGAAAAATATATGACGGCTGGGAGTTCTATTTTGAGTGGGGTGGTGTTAGGAAAACAAATTGATAAAAATCATATATTTACTACGGGCGTAAATATAGTGCCGTTGGACTTTTTTTCCATACCCTTTGAAATAAATTATGGGTTGTATTCATCTGAAAACGAAGCGGCACTCAAGTATCTGGCGGACTGGAATATAAGGGGTGGTGTGGAAATAAAACCTCTGCCGATAGTGGCATTACGCGGAGGGTTATCCTATGAGACCTTAAACTATACATATAAAAGAACGGCTGAACTTACGCCGTCACCAGCTGTCATAGTGGGGTATCACGCTGGAGTGGGATTAGATTTGCCGATAGTGGAAATAAACTTAGGTGGCGCATATAAAGAAAAAACAGAAACCCCAATACCGGCAGGACAAAAATCGAGAAGTAATTATTATATGCTCTGGACTGCAGACCTTAATGTATATCTCTAAGTAATGGCTAGTGTTTAAAGGCAACTGCATAGGTGGAAAAACGAAATCACAAATAGTTTCACATAAAAAGCCCGGCGACCAAGGTCGTCGGGTTTTTTCTTTTATAAGTTCTCCAACAAGGGCAACACTTTTTAAGGTTTCGATAAAAAAGTGCTAAAACCTGCTATTAAGCTCACTTACTTCATTTTTCGTTGTATTTGTAATAATATTCGTTTATAATCAATAAAAATAGAGCATATGAGGTGACCTGTGGCAAATTATAACCAGTATTTTATTAGAATGCAGGACGGCACCATAAAACAGATAAATCCTTTTACTGGAACAGAAGTTTGGACAGTACCAGGGAGGGGCAACAAACCACTTTCTAATGCTATAAATATAGTGCCTAAACTTATTGAAAAAAAAGAAAAAGAAGATTACTGTAATTTTTGTGAAACCAAATATATGAATACTCCGCCTGAAAAAGAACGCTTGGTCCGCCACGACAAGCAGTATCTCAGCATAGAAAACGCAAAGGCCTCAGAACTTAGTCTGACAAAACCAGCTTTTCGCCGTATTCCAAATCTTTTTGAAATAGTCACCATAGATTACTGGAAAAAGAATTTTAACTTTACCCTTTCAGAAGAAGAACAAAAAATTAAAAAAGAATATATGAGCGAAAAAGAGGGTTATGAGCATGTTATGAATGTGGTAAATCTAAAACTTAAACTTTTGGGGAAAGATGTGGCGACTACTTCGATAGGCGAAAAATTGGATATGGCTGATGCTTTTTTTGGAGGCGGACACGAGCTTGTAGTGAGTGGCAGGCACTTTATAGAAAACGCAATGGATGATAATCAACTTTATTCTTCTGGAGAAATGACGCACGAAGCGCATTTTGAATATTTTAAGTTTACGATAAAAGGAATGGAAAGTATTTATAAAAATAATAAATATGTGCGCTATGTATCCATATTTCAAAACTGGTTAAAAGGCGGCGGCGCTTCTTTTGACCACTTGCATAAACAGCTTGTGGCTATTGATGAATGGGGGGTGTCAGTGGAACGCGAGATAGCCCTGCTTCGCAGAAGTCCGAACATTTATAATGAAATGGCGGTAAACTTGGCTATCCATTTCAACTTGATAATTGCTGAAAATGAATATGCTATTGCGTTTTCTGATATAGGGCACAGGTATCCCACTATCGCTATAAACTCAAAAAGTGAAAAAGCGCATCCTTATGAAATGGATGAAAAAGAACTCAAAGGGTTTTCTGATATCGTACACGCAGTCCACGCGGCAGTTGGCTCTCAGGTGGCCTGCAATGAAGAATGGTATTATACGCCGCGTGACACTACGGATGTTATGCCGTGGCATATTCTCATAAAGCTCAGGATAAATATGCCAGCAGGGTTTGAAGGCGGTACAAAAATATATATAAATCCCGTGGACCCTTATGATTTGCGTGACAAACTCATTATGGGAATGCACAAGGCAAGGTTTGACGGAAAAATAGACAAGGCAGTAAAAATAGGCGATGAGTGTGATGCCAAACCGAACTGTCTTATGTATTACAAAAAATATTATAAATCATAATAAAGAAAACTTAAGGAGCTATTAATGAAAAAAGCAACAGGATGGATTATTTTTATTTTAATGAGTTTTGTTTTCGCAGCTTGCGAAACTACAGGAGAGTTTGTAAAAAAAGATGGGGAAGAGACAGGCAAATATGCTTTAGATGCAGAGAAAGCACCGGCACAGGAGGAAAAAACCGAGACTGTGGCAGTTGCTGAGAAATCCTCTTCACTTGATAACAACACCGTTGCCGTAGTCGGCGGCTATGTCCTCACGAAAAAAAAGTATAAAATCATACAGGATTATATGAAAGAAAAATTTGAATATACCTTAACTCCAGAACAGGAAAAAGAGTTCGTGGAATATATAGTAAATAAAAAACTTATGGCAATGGAAGCGAGAAATCTGGACTATGACAAACGGGAAGCTTTAAAAATAAAATACGAGTGGGATTTTGATGACTTGCTCTCACACGCTTATTATACTGAAAAAGTGGATGAAAAAGCGCGGGTCACTGACAAAGACGCAGAAGAATACTACACCGCGCATAGCGGAGATTTTTCTGAGATAAAAGCCAGACATATTCTGGTAAAATCAAAAGATTTCGCCACTTCACTATATGATAGGATAAAAGCTGGAGAAGATTTTATAGAACTGGCAAAGAAATACTCTGAAGACAACACGACGCGGGAGTCAGGCGGGGAACTGGGCTATTTTGGAAAAGGGGCTATGGTACAGGAGTTTGAACAGGCAGCTTTTCCACTTTCTGTCGGAGAGGTCTCGGAACCAGTCAGAACAGTGTACGGATATCATATAATTAAAATAGATGAAAAAAGAAAGATTACCTATGAAGATTCAAAAGATAAAA
>CAILUR010000225.1 GCA_903837445.1 uncultured bacterium
GAACACGATGAAGATACTATTATCAGTGCTGACCATATTATTGATATGGGGCCTGGACCAGGAGTGCACGGCGGAGAAATTGTGGCACAGGGAACTCTAAAAGATATCTTGAAAGTAAAAAACTCACTGACTACGAAATATCTAAATAACACGCAATCGCATTCTGATAAAAAAATGCGCAGAAAGCACGGGTTATATCTGGAATTAAAAGGCGCTATGAAAAATAATTTGAAAAGTATTGATGTAAAGTTTCCGTTGGGGAATTTTATCTGTATAACCGGCGTGTCTGGTTCTGGAAAATCTTCTCTGATAGCAGAAACTCTTTATCCAGCCTTAGTTTATAACATATATAAAAGTGGACATAAACCAACTGGCTATCGTGAACTTTCTGGCTGGGAAAAATTTGAAAAAGTAGTGGAGATAGACCAATCACCGATAGGCAGGACGCCGCGCTCAAATGCCGCCACATATACAGGTGTCTTTACGGAAATTCGCAAATTGTTTTTTATGACAAAAGAAGCAAAAGCCCGCGGATATGATATGGGCAGGTTTAGTTTTAATGTAAAGGGCGGGCGTTGCGAGGCCTGCGGTGGGGATGGCATAGTACAGATTGAAATGCATTTTCTTCCAGATGTGTATGTGCCTTGCGAAGTGTGTAACGGAGTAAGATATAATAGAGAAACGCTGGAAGTGAAGTATAAAGGCAAAAATATTTCTGAAGTTTTAGATATGAGAGTGGAAGAAGCCTTGTCCTTTTTTGAGAATATTCCTTCTGCAAAAAGAATTCTTTCCACTTTGGATGAAGTCGGTATGGGGTATATCAAGTTGGGACAGGCGGCGACCACCTTGTCAGGCGGCGAGGCACAGCGGGTAAAACTCGCATCGGAATTGTCAAAAAGAACAGGCGGAAATACAATTTACATTTTGGATGAACCGACGACAGGACTTCATTTTGCGGACATTGACAAGCTCTTGTTGGTGCTAAACAGATTGGTAGATATGGGAAACACTGTGATTGTGATTGAACATAATCTGGATGTCATTAACAATTCGGATTACATAATTGATTTAGGTCCAGAAGGCGGAGATAAAGGCGGATATATCGTAGCCGAAGGCTCTCCAGAAGAAGTTATGAAAGTGGCAAAGTCGTTCACTGGTAGTTTTTTGCTTAAACATAAGCTGAGAAAAGAAAAATAATATATTTTTAAAGGTATTTTTAAAAACATGTTCTTGACTAAAATATATAAAACTAATACAATATAAACGCTTTCTTGATTTTTTATTATTTTAGGAGGAAATAACATAAATGAAGACAAAGTTTCTGTATATCTTTGCCATTATAGCTGTTATTTTAATAGTAATTATAATATTGGCAGGTGTTTTTAATTCTTCTATGTTTACAGGCGGAGTGGATAGTTTGTCTCCTAAAATAGCCCTAATTAATATAAATAATGAAATCCAAGATACTACTCACACACTGGAATTATTGAATTTTTATGCGGATATGCCTGCTGTAAAGGTTATTTTGTTGAGAGTTAATTCGCCAGGTGGTGGAGTGGCGGCTTCTCAAGAAGTGTATAGGCAGATAGTAAAAATAAAACAAAAAGGCAAAAAAGTAGTGGTGTCTATGACGGATGTGGCGGCCTCGGGGGCTTTTTATATTTCGGTCGCGGCTGACAAAATTTACGCAAATCCAGGCACTATAACTGGTAGCATAGGGGTCATTATGAGCTATGCAAATGCCAAACAATTGCTTGATAAAATAGGACTACAATTTACCACCGTGAAAAGTGGCAAGTATAAAGATGTCGGTTCTTTTTCTCGGGATGCCAGCGAAGGTGAAAAAAGGCTTTTGAAAAATATGATTGATGATGTGCTTAATCAGTTTGTGGATGATATTTTAAATCAACGGCTTGATAAAATCGCGAAAGCGGCAGGCATTGACATAAAGGACCGAGCAAAAAAAAGAGAAGCTGTAAAAGAGTATATGCTTAAAGATGTGGCAGATGGAAGGATTTTTACAGGGAAACAGGCCTTGACCTTGGGGCTTGTGGATGAGCTTGGAAATATAGATGATGCTATTGAAGGGGCGGCAAAAATGGTGGGATTGAAAGGAAGACCAAAAGTTATTTCTGAAAAAAAAGATGAACCTTGGGAGAACTTTTTAAAATCTACAATGAATGC
>CAILUR010000226.1 GCA_903837445.1 uncultured bacterium
CCCTTTGCCACCTGCTCTGCCTGAAAGGGCTCTATCATACCCTTTTTTGCCATTTTTATTATCCAGCTATCACTCATTACTCCCATAGTATGCCCCTTTTTTTATTGTCTATTTTTTTTTTTTTCCAGTTTCCATTATACATTTTGCGTCTATGCCACCGCGGGTATTGTAAATTGTTTCTATGCAAAGATACTGCGGAGCTAATAGTTTTTTTATATCCTTATAGATACGGTCCGTTACTGCTTCTTGATAAATTCCTACATTGCGATAGCTGATAAAATAATATTTAAGCGATTTAAGTTCCACGATTTTTCCTTTGGGAATATAACGAATTATCACTTCTGCAATATCTGGAAGTCCTGAGAAAGGACAGACAGCAGAAAACTCTTTGGTCTTATATTCTATCAGCTGTTTCTCCCCAGTATATTTTATCGTTTCCAGCACTCGCGAATCTATTGCCGATACTTTTTCAAACTTGTATTTTTTTCCTTCAGCCTTTGCCATACTGCACCTCGCATAATTTTTGTAAATAGATTATATCATAAAAGTAATGAGAAACTAAAGTGTTGCGCTTACATCATATTTAGCGGGTCTATGATTACCGCTAAATCAATTGTCTTTTTTTCTTTTTTTATCTCAGCCCCTACAAAATGCAAGTCCTTCACTGAGGCACTTTTCAGAATTATAGAATATCTGTATTTGTCCCGTATCTTTGACAAGGGGGCTTCTGCCGGACCTAAGACAGCAAACCCACGCAAGTTATGTTTTCTCGTCAGGCCCGCTATTTTCTCAGCAATTTTATCCGCATCTTTTTCAGCTTTTGTTTTCGTCTTGTCCGATATGATTATTTGTATCAGGCGGCCAAACGGCGGATACCCCATACTTTTTCTTAATTTCAATTGTTCTTCATAAAAGGCATCCACTGAATAATCCCGCACATGCCTTATCGCGCCACTTTCAGGAGTAAAGGTCTGTATTATCACAGCCCCAGGTTTAGTGCCTCGTCCAGTCCTTCCTGCCACCTGAAGTAAAAGTTGAAACACTCGTTCTTCTGCTCTGAAATCAGGCATATTCAGCACTGCATCAATACTCACCACTCCGACAAAAGTCACTTCTGGAAAATCAAAACCCTTGGCTATCATTTGAGTACCGACAAGAATATCTGTCTGCTTTTCTTTTATTTTTTTATAAATTTCAAAATATGTCGCCTTGTCTTTCATTGCGTCTATGTCCACTCGGGTCACGCGCTTTTGCGGAAAGAACTTGCCTATCACTTCTTCTATTTTTTGCGTGCCCTCGCCTTTATAAAACATATCACTCCCACAGGAAGGACAAATATACTGAGGCGGTTTGGTAAAATCACAATAATGACATTTTAACACTTTATCAATCTTGTGAAACACTAATGGAATATCACAACTGCGACATTTCTCCCGATACCCGCATTTGGGGCAGAAAACAAAACTCGAAAAGCCCCGACGATTTATAAAAAGAATTGCCTGTTCATCTGCCTCAAGAGTAAACCGCATTTCTTTTATCAAATCATTTGACAAAAACAAATCATTTATTTTATTTGAATCGTATTTTAGGTCTATCACCTTCACCACCGGCATAGGTCTGTTCTCCACACGGGCAGGCATTTTCAACATTTCAAATTTTCCACTCACAGCATTGTAATAAGTTTCCACTGAAGGCGAGGCAGTGCCTAAGATCACTGTGGCGCCCTCCTCTTTTGCCCTATATATGGCGACATCTCTGGCATTATAGCGTGGGTCATTATCCTGTTTATACGAAGTATCAAACTCCTCATCCACCACTATGAGCCCAAGCTTATCAAAAGGGGCAAAGACAGCAGACCGCGTCCCAATGACCAGTTTTACCCTGTTTTCCTTCATTTTAAGCCACTCATTCAGCCTTTCAGTATCCTTTAAACCGCTGTGATATATGGCTATTTCTTCACCAAACCTGCGCTTAAACCGTTCCATTATCTGTGGGGTTAGAAATATCTCAGGCACCAGCACTATGACTTGTTTTCCCAAACTTATCACATGCTCAGCGGCCTTGATATACACTTCTGTTTTTCCCGAGCCTGTTATTCCAAACAAAAGAAAAGTTTTAAAGTCGCCTTTGTCCACTGCCTTTGTAATGGCAGTCAGAGCTTCTTGTTGTTTTAAATTTAAACCGAAAGCGGCTATCTCTTCTGCCACGCCTGTACCGGGTTCTTCGGTTTTTCCTTTAAGCCCTTCTGTCTTTTTTCTGTTATGAGTTTCCAAAGCGCCTTTTTCTTCCAGCTCTCTTATGACAGAAGCAATATTTCTAAGTTTTGTTTCTTTTTCTATATCTTCTATAAGTGCTTTTTTTCCACGCCGACCAAGCAGATAGTCAATCACAGTTTTTTGTTTTTCGGTGAGGGGCATAGTTTCGGAAAAGTCAGTATTTAAGGTCACTACTTTTTTAGAAGTCACCCTGTATAAAGGGGCCAACATAGCCGAGAGGGTTATTCCAGGAGCGCAAAGATAATAAGAAGAAATCCACAAGCCCAATTTTATCATTTTGCCAGACATTACAGGCTCAGTATCAATAAATTCGTGTATGCTTTTAAGTTTTGCTTCTGGGAAATCTATTTTTTTAGGATCGTCAAAGACCTCTATCACTATGCCTGTGATAAGTTTTGTTCCCAGCGGCACTATCACCCTGCACCCTTTTTTATACTGGGCTTCAGGCCCAGCCTTATAGGTGAGCAGGTTTTCTATATTTGCGAAGACCGCGACTTTTATATAATACATATCCTTTTAACCCCTGTCATTTTTTACTCGTTTCAAATATATTTTTACTCATAAAAATAGTATAACTGGTCTAATTGTTTTCGTATGAAGGTTTAGAAAAAATATGTCGTGGACAAATAATATTTTAAAGGCTCAAAAATGTTTCCCGCTCCCCTAAACTCATCAATGACAGCTATATCCGATCTTAAGCCCTCAAACTCCATACTTGCGCCCACTGTCGCGGCAGTTATGTATTTATCAGTGCTTTGTCCAG
>CAILUR010000227.1 GCA_903837445.1 uncultured bacterium
TCCGCGGTAAACAATTATATGAATTCAATTCAGGAGGACTTTTTTAAATGACTAAAACTGATAAGTCGTACCTCGCGAAAAGGGAAACCGTAGAACATAAGTGGTATCTCCTTGATGCGAAAGACCAGATAGTAGGAAAAGTGGCGGCAAAAGCAGCCATGATGCTCAGAGGCAAACATAAACCCACCTTTACGCCAAGCGTAGATACTGGGGATTATATAGTTATTATCAATTGTGATAAAGTGCGTATGAGCGGAAACAAAGAGACCACAAAACTTTACCAGTCACATTCGGGTTTCCCGGGTGGTTTTAAGGAAGTTAACTTTAAAAGTCTTAAAGCAAAAAATTCAGAAAAGATTTTGGAACTTGCTATAAGAGGAATGCTTCCAAAAACAAAGCTCGGCGACCAGATATATTCAAAGCTTAAACTTTATAAGGGCGAAAAGCACGGACATACCGCGCAAAAACCTGAACTAATTAGTTTAGCATTTTAAGGAGGAAAGAAATTGAGTGCAATAACATACGCAACGGGAAGAAGGAAAAACGCTATCGCAAAAGTTTGGCTTAAAACTGGAAGCGGTAGGATATTTGTTAATAATCTTGAAGTGGATAAATATTTTGATAGAGAGACGCATGTCATACACGCAGTGGAACCGCTTGAAGTCATAGCGGGACGCTCGAAATATGATGTTAAAGCAAGTTGCATAGGTGGCGGAAAAACAGGTCAGGCAGGAGCGGTAAGAATGGGAATAGCGCGCTGTCTTTCAAAACTTGACGAAACTATGCACACGACGCTTTCGCAGGGCGGCTTCCTTACCAGAGATTCAAGAATGGTTGAAAGAAAAAAATACGGAAGAGCAAAAGCGAGAAGACGCTTCCAGTTCTCGAAGAGATAATCCCTTTATACGAATACAAAAAGGCCGGGGACGAAAATCCTCGGCCTTTATCATATCCCGCGTAAGCTATTTCTTGACTCGCGAAAACCTGTTTCACATAATGGAACTGGAACTGAACAGAGGTATTTCTTGTCTATTTTGTGTTGACAGAGCTTTACTGGCTATAATATAATTAAATGTTTAGTTTTGGAGTTGAAAGGTTGTAGCTCTAGTGGTTTTTATGACTACTTGAAACTATAATTAGGCGACTTAAAACGAGGAGTTATTTGATATGTTGAAATTTAATCTTGCTTTGTTTTCGGACAGGCAGGAATATGATTTGGAAATAAAAAAGACAGATCCAATCTTTCATAAAGACTTTAAAATAGCGGAAGATTTTTTGATTAATCTCGCTTTGACAAAGGACAAGGACTCCACGGTTATAGTGGAAGGCACCTTGTCGGGAGCGATATTTTTGGAATGTGGCAGATGTTTAAAACAGTATACGCACGAGTTAGAACTTAATTTTGTCACTATATTTAAAGACAAAGCGGTATATACAAAAGAAGATGAGTTAAGTGAAGTGGAAGTATTTAAAGGTAATGAACTTGACCTGTACGAGTACTTGCGGGAGACCATTATTTTGGATATGCCTTTAAAACCGGTGTGTACTGAGGACTGCAAGGGGATATGTTCTATCTGCGGGAAAGACAGAAATGTTGAAAAGTGTGGCTGTGAGACAAAAGGAAATGATTCTCCTTTTGTGGATTTAAAAAATATTATTAAATAATTTGGAGGTTATAAAATGGCAAATGTAACTTGGAGAATATCAAAAAGAAAAACCCGTTCCAGAAGAGCGGCGAACAACAAACTGAAAAATGTGAATGCTACAGATTGCCCAAACTGTCACGAGAAAAAGCTCCCACATAGAATATGTCCAAATTGTGGACACTATGACGGCAAAGAAAGAATTGCCAAGGACTAAAGTTTTTTTGGAGGAGCAAAAGTGAATATAGTAGTTGATGCTATGGGAGCAGACAATTCTCCCTTAGTGGAAGTTGAAGGCGCGATGGCAGCGATAAGAGAATTTAAAGAGTTTAAAGATATGAATGTTATTCTTGTAGGCAAAGAAGCCGTTCTGACTCCTATGATAAGAGCGCGTATGAAAGAAAAAGAAAAAGATTTATTTTCACGCCTCAGCGTGGTAAATGCTGAGGAAATAATAACTATGTCAGATGAACCAGCAAAGGCCTTTAAGGCAAAACCTGATGCCTCAATGGTAGTGGCAGGCAGACTTATGAAAGAAGATAAAGCTGATGCTTTTGTTTCGGCTGGTAATACCGGAGCAGTAATGGTTACCGCACTTTTAAGTGTGGGAAGAATCCCAGGAGTTATCAGACCTGCTATCTGCACACCTATTCCAAATCCTAAGGGAACTACAGTCCTCGTTGATTCGGGCGCAAATATGGACTGCAAACCAGAATATCTCGCACAGTTCGCTATTATGGGGGCAGTGTATTCCAAACACATAATGGGAGTTGAAAATCCTACCATTGGACTTTTAAGTGTTGGAGAAGAAGAAGGAAAAGGGAATGAACTTTCTTTGGCGGCTATGGAAATTTTAAAAAAATTAAAACTTAATTTTAAAGGCAATGTGGAAGGTAGAGATTTAACCAATGGGTCGGTGGATGTGATTACTTGTGATGGTTTTGTGGGAAATGTAGCCTTGAAAGTCGGAGAAGGCGTTTCTGAATTTCTTTTTGGGGCCATAAAAGATGGCATAAAAAAAGGTGGCTTGTTTGCCTTTTTGGGTTATTTTTTACTCAGGCCTGTATTTAAAAATATAAAGAAAAAATTTAGTTTTGACGAGTATGGCGGAGCGCCACTTCTTGGCATAAGAAAACCTGTAATTATAACTCACGGCAGTGCGAACTCTAAAGCGATAAAAAATGCTATCAAAGTCGCGGCTAATTTTATCAGACATCATATCAATGAAGAGATTGAGAAAGAAATAAACGCATATGAGGTTAAACAATAATGTTAAAAAAAGCAGCAATTCTTGGAACTGGTTATTATGTTCCCGAGAAAGTGCTTACTAATTTTGATTTGGAAAAAATTATGGATACAAATGATGAATGGATAACGACACGGTCGGGAATAAAAGAAAGACATTTGTCTGAAAAAGATCAGCCCACCTCGGACTTGGCATTTCGTGCCGGAGAAAAAGCAATTGTCTCTGCGGGCTTGAAAAATGCTGATATTGATTTTGTCATTATATGCACGGTGACAGGCGATTATACCTGGCCAGCTACTGGAAATGTAGTGGTGGAAAGGCTTGGGATAAACGGAGTGCCTTCTATGGATTTGTCAGCGGCTTGTTCAGGTTTTATTTATGGGCTGACAGTGGCAAGGGCTTTTGTGGAAACTGGATTATATAAAAATATTCTTTTAATAGGCGCAGAAGAGTTTACAAAGATAGTAGATTGGACAGACCGTTCCACCTGTGTACTTTTTGGAGATGGTGCTGGGGCTGTAGTGATAGGACAGAGTCGGGGAGATGGGGGAGAAATCCTTTCCACATATCTGGCCTCTGATGGTTCAAAAGTAAAATATCTGCTGCAACCTGGTGGAGGCGTAGTCCATCCGATAAATCAAGAAACCATAGATAAAAAACTTCAGTTCGCACAAATGAATGGCAAAGAAGTTTTTAAAAATGCGGTTACGAAAATGCCGGAAGCACTTGAAAAGGCGATAAAGTTAGCCGGTATTAATATAGATGATTTAGATTATTTTATTTTCCATCAAGCAAACAAAAGAATTATTGATGCTATAGCGGAACGCTTTAAAGTCCCTGAAGAAAAGTTGATAGTAAATATTCAAAGATACGCGAATACCTCGGCGGCGACTATACCTATAGCGTTGGCGGAAGCGGTAGAACAAGGCAAGATAAAAAAAGGACATTTGATTGGTTTCTCAGCGCTTGGAGCGGGCTTTACCTGGGGTGGAGCAGTAGTAAGAATGTAAACAAGTTCCAGGTTTCAGGTTCCAAGTTCCAGGATACAGGATGACTTCGAAAAATGGCACTTAATTTATTAAGGAGTAAGATATGAGTCTCGCACTTATTTTTCCGGGGCAGGGCGCGCAGAGTGTTGGTATGGGGAAAGATATTTATGATGGTAGCGCTGTGGTTAAGAACCTTTTTGATTCTGCGAATAAGATTCTTGGAAAAAATTTAACTCAGGTAATGTTTAACGGACCTGAAGAAGACCTTAAGAAAACTGACTATACGCAACCAGCGATATTTTTAATGAGTACGGCTTTATATGAAATGGTAAAGGAAAAGTTTGCTGGGAAAATAGCTTACACTGCGGGGCATAGTTTGGGAGAATATTCTGCACTCTATGCGGCGGGAGCTTTTGATTTTGAAACAGGCCTAAAGCTTGTAAACCGGCGTGGAGCACTTATGCAAGAAGCGGCTACCAAGACATCAAGTTCTATGGCGGCGGTGCTGGCACTGGATAATGATAAGATAGCGGAACTTTGTAAAAAAACGAGTGAGCAATTTGGATATTTGACAGCGGCAAATTTCAACTGCCCGGGACAGACAGTAGTTTCGGGAGATATGGCTTCTATTGACGGCGGCGAAGCGATAGCAAAAGAACTTGGTGCGAAACGATATATAAAACTCGCAGTAGCGGGAGCGTTTCATTCAAAACTTATGCAGAGTGCAGCAGATATTTTAAAAGGCGAGATTTCAAATTACGCAATAAAAGATGCTTTGATACCTGTGGTGGCTAATTTTTCCGCAGGGGAA
>CAILUR010000228.1 GCA_903837445.1 uncultured bacterium
AATTTATAATAACCTTGCTTTTGCCTATAAAGAAATTGGAAAAATGGAATTAGCTTTGGCTAATATCAATAAATCTATTTCTGTAGATTCTCTAAGCGGTTTTTCATATATAAATAGAGGAGAAATATATATGAAAATGAAATATGATAAATCAGCTATTTCAGATTTTAAAAAAGCGGCAGATTTATGTTAGTAAGTTACAATTGGCTCAAAGAATACATAAAGCTTACCCTCTCACCTACCGAACTTGCCGAAAAGCTCAATCTTGCAGGGCTACCTGTGGAAAAAATCATAGAAAAAAAATCTGAAGTAATTGGTGTGGTCATTGGAAAGATTCTCAAGATAGAAAAACACCCAGATGCAGATACTCTCTCCTATTGCGATGTCGATAACGGTGTAGAAGTCTTAAAAGTGGTCTGCGGCGCAAAAAATATCAAAGAAGGTATGACCATAGCGCTCGCAAATGTCGGGGCTTCCCTGCCAGGCGGTTTCAAAATTAAAAAATCAAAAATTCGCGGTCTGGAATCCAATGGAATGATTTGTTCAGAGGCAGAACTCGGTCTCGCCAAAGAAGCGGATGGGATTCTTGTCCTGGATGAAAAATTATATCCCACTCTCGGTGAAAGTTTTGCTCCAATAAAGCCCGACTCTATTTTCAGTCTTGAAATTACTCCAAACAGACCTGACCTACTCTGCCTGACTGGTCTCGCAAGATTCATATCTGGCATTCTTGACCTTCCTTTTACTTTTCCTTCATTTGAAATTAACCCAACCCTCATTAACAACGAGCTGGACATAAATAAAAAGTTAAAAGTTAAAATACTGGATGCTGACAAATGCCCTCGTTATATGGCAAGGTTGGTAGAAGGCATCACAGTAGCGGCTTCTCCAGAGTGGTTAAAAGATAAGCTCTTAAGTATGGATATTCGTCCTATAAACAACATAGTGGACATAACCAATCTCGTTATGATGGAGTGCAATCAGCCACTTCACGCTTTTGACCACAGCCTTATAAAAGATTCCACCATATTAGTGAGACCCGCCTCAGCTAAAGAAAAAATTAAAGCTTTAGATGGTAAAGATTACGAAATGACTACCACTGACCTATGCATTGCCGACTCTTCAGGCCCTATTGCCATAGCCGGAATAATGGGAGGGGCACTTTTTTCTATAATGCCAGAGACAAAAACAGTAGTCATAGAAGCCGCCTACTTTCAGCCAGCATCTATCCGTGTCACTTCTCGGCGCCTTGCCCTGTCTTCGGACTCAGCATATCGCTTTGAGCGTGGTATAGACCCCTATTCCACGCAGAATGCGCTCAACAGAGCTGCCGCCCTAATGGCAGAACTCGGACATGGTAAGGTCTCTGCTAATTTTATTGATCTTTTCCCTGTCAAACCTGAAAAACTAAATGTAAAACTTCGGTATACACGGCTTAATCAGATATTGGGAACTACTCTTGAAAAAGAAAAAATAAAGGCACTTATTAAAGCTCTTTCCTTTGAAACCTCCACTCAAGATGAGGACTCCATAACCATCATAGTTCCGGGCTACAGACCCGATATAACCGCAGAAATAGACCTTATAGAAGACATAGCTCAAGTCTATGGCTATAACAATATCCCCACCACCCTGCCTCGCTCAGGTATCACTGCAGGAAAAAATGTGGTTTCTGGCATTTTTAATACTTCTCTTTCAACAATTCTTATGTCTTATGGTTTTTCCAGCGTGATAAATTACAGTTTTCACAATAATAAGGTCTTAAAATCCTTAGGTGTGGACCCTGAGACTTATACTCGCATTTCAGTGCCCCTTTTAAATCCCTTCAACGAAGAAGAGACACATATGAAAACTACTTTGCTTCCAGACCTGATAAAAAATCTCATAACAAATCACAATAACGAAAATGAAACCATACACCTTTTTGAAATAAGCCATGTGTTCCCTGGAAAAATCGCAGATGGGTATGCGCATGTGCCTACACTCAGTGCCATTTCCTACGGACAGATTGTTTATCCTGGCTTCAATAAAAAAGAGTTTTCTACCGACCTTTATTATTTAAAAACACTTATCACTTCCATACATACTTCCTTAAATACTGAAAAAGAACTTAAGTTCATTGCTAACCCTGCAGTTTTTGACTTTTTTGAATATGCCGCAGATGTCATAATCGGTGACAAAAAAATTGGTGTCATTGGACAATTAAAAAAAGAAATTCTTTATAATAACCACCTAAAAGAAAATGCATATATGTTTGAACTAAACTTAGACTATTTAGCTTCTTTTAAAAATGAAAAAATTGGGTATCGTCCACTTTCCCGTTTCCCGGCAGTAAAAAGAGACATATCCATAATTTTAAAAGCAGATATTCCTCAAGCACAAGTAGAAGCCATAATAAAAAAAGACCACAAGGCCACTATCCAGTTCCTGCACCTGTATGATATCTATAAAGGCAAACAAGTGCCTGAGGGACACAAAAGTTTTACTTACAGTATTTTCTTTCAATCAGATAAAAAAACTTTCTCAGAACAAGAAATAAATAAAATAATGGAGCGAATTGTCTCCAATCTAAAAACTGAAATCAACGCAGAATTGAGGTCATAAAATGCCATTAATAGCGCTTGATATCCTGGAAAGCAAGTTAAGCGAGCTGTTGTTAGTAGTCGCCCACTTAAAGAGTGAAAATGCTTCATTGAAAAATCAGTTTACCACTTTGGAAGAAAAACTTAGCACACGAAAAACTTCCACAAGCGAACAAGAAGTTCCGGTTGATATTATGGTGGAACTTGATTCCCTAAAAACCACTCTTGGTAAATACAAAACTGAAAGAAAAGACCTTTATCTTCGCGTCTCCTCCATTGTCAAAAGACTTGACGATGTCATAGCCTTTAAACCTGCAAAAACTTTACCGAAAAAAGGAGACATCTAATGGATAAAAGCATAATAACTGTAAACATTTTTGGCAGCGACTATACCATAAAAGGCGTAGCCGAGACAGATTATATGCTTAAGATTGCAGCATATCTAAACGAAAAAATGAACGAAATTCACGATGCGACTGGTATAAAAGACCCAAAAAGAATAGCCATATTAGCGTCCATAAACATTTGCGATGAATTATTTGAAGCCAGAAAAAACTTGAAAGACCCAGTGCCAGCAGAACAACTTCAGGCCATAAGAAATAGAATAGAAAATTTAATAAGTGCCGTAGACAAAGAACTTCCCACCGCTACAATAGAAATTCCTATGATAGAATTCAAAGCTCCAGTGCAGCCTATTGCTAAAACTTCTAAAGCGGGTGGAGAAAAAGGAAAAAAAGAAAATACCCCCGAGGAAGATAAAAAATAAGTTTTTATTTTATATTGTTTTTCAATCCGTAGCCAGTGTCTTGTATCCCATATCCCGATTTTTTCTGGACTCTCCTGCAAGAAAATATTTTTCCCATTTTTTCGCTTTTGCTTGTGAAACAGCGAGTGAGTGAATTATAAACTTTGGTTCATACGGATGTCTTATAAGCCGCATTTTAACTTCTTCCAAGGTCTTATCCCCTTTTTTATTATTACATTCAGGACAGGCAGTCACCACATTTGTCCAACTATTAGTCCCGCCTTTAGAACTCGGTATGAGATGGTCTACTGTCGGCTTTGCAGTATGATTTCCGCAAAACTGACAGGTAAAACCGTCCCGCATAAATATAGCTTTTTTTGAAAACCGCGGACGCGTAAATGGTTTTCTTATATAGTAAACTATTTGAATTACAGATGGCAGGTTTATGGTGTTACGCACCGTACGAATTTTTACGCTTGAAGTTTCTACTGGAAAAGCTTTTTTTGAAAACAGAAGATTGAGGGCCCTGCGCGCGTTTATTACAGACAGGGGTTCGAGAGTGGTGTTCAACAGCAACACATTCTGGTCACATTGGTCGTATTCCATATGCTTTACTCCTATGTGTGAATTTTGTTTATATTACCACAGTAAACTTAAAATTCAACAATAAAAACCGACTTTAAAAACTTTATCTAAAACATTTCCATAAAACTTGCTGGATTTACAGGTATGCCAAAGACATTTATCTGCCAGTGTAGATGTGGCCCGGTGGACAGGCCTGTGCTTCCTACCGCGCCTATAGCCTGGTTTTTTTTTACTTGACTCCCCATTTTTACAAAAGTTTGGCTCAAATGATAATAATTAGAATATACCCCTGCGCCGTGATTTATCACAATTATCTTTCCGTGTGTTTTTGTAGAATAAACAGCCACCACCTCGCCATCGCTTGTCGCCACTATGGTAGTGCCCTGCGGAGCAGCTATATCTATCCCCTTGTGCCTCCAACGAGCTTTCCCGTCATCATAAACCCTTGCGGCGCCAAAGTCAGTACTGGTTCTACCCTGCACAGGTTTAATAAAAGGGATTTTGAATTTAACCGAGGTTATTTTTTCTTCCATTTTTGAAATCAGCTTGCTTTCACTATGCAGGGCTGCGGTAAAATCTTTATTTATTTGTCCTGTATTTATTTTCGATGCCCGTGCGGCAAGAGGTATTACTTTAATTATTTCCGTGGCTTCTTTTTCGTCATCCCCCATGGCATATTTTATCAAAAGAGTTTTTTTGCCAATGATATCAAAAGATATTGGCACCAAGGCGGTATACAAATAATCTTTTTGGCTGGGGTCATATCCCGTATAAAATACTGGATATGTTTTTCCTCGCAAGTGCATTTCTGCCGCTGAAAATGGTTTAGGATTTCCAATTTTGGCTCTTATTATTCCGCCTTCTTTTACCACATTTGTATCCAAGAGAATATAAAACGCAAAAGAAACCTGTGCCATAAAAAAACAAACTATTACTATAATAATTTTTTTTACGA
>CAILUR010000229.1 GCA_903837445.1 uncultured bacterium
GTCAGCTTCTTTATATTTTTCTGTAGCGAGCATCATACCTCTGGCGATATCTTTGGCATAGACAAAGGCTCTTGTCTGTTCTCCATTTCCCCACACTTCAATTTTTCCGTCTGTTGCATGAAACACTTTATTTATAAGTGCTGGAATGACATGTGCCTGCGCAATGTCAAATTTGTCTCTCGGACCATATGCATTATAAGGTCTGACTATGGCGACATGAATCCCATATTGTTCTTTCATCATTTTCCCTGTTATTTCAAGCCCACGCTTTGCCCAACCATAACCCTCATTTGTTTCCTCTGGAATGCCCCTAAGTCCATCCGCTTCATTTATGGGGGTCTTCGCATCGTGTGGATATATACAAGCAGAGCTTGTCATTAAAACATTTTTTATTCCATTTTCAATTATTGCTTTTGCCACATTACACCCAATAAGTGTATTATCAATATACATATCTGCCTTATGTTTCATATTGTAGTTTATTCCGCCTACCCGTGCCGCCAAGTGCATAACAGTATCAAACCCTTTTATCATCTCAAGACATTCTAAATCTTTAAAATAATTTATTTTTAAAAATGTAATTTTATCTTTCAAAGGACTTTCATCAATATAGCCGCGCCCCAAATCTCCAGAAGTCACTTCAGCTCCGGCTTCAACAAGTAATTCACATAAATGTGACCCTATAAAACCTCCGCCCCCTGTAACAAGTACTTTTCTTTTTTCCCAATAAGCGCTCATACTCACTCCGTTTCAAACCTGAAATTATCACTCATACTTACCAGTTCTATCAAAAAATATTATTTTTATTTAATTATATCTTCAAAAGCCTTCCCTACATACTCAATCTCTTCATCTGTAATATATTGATGACAGCCGATATAAAATCCGTTTGACCCTACATAATCTGCGTGTGGCAGTTTGCCCTTATACTCTTCTTTATATCCACAAAAAGAGGGCTGTTGTGTGGGAATAGACCCAAAAAGAGGTCTTGTTTCAATTCCCTTTTTTTCAAGTTCCTGGCGCAACCGCAACCTATTTATTTTATTATTCTTTTTTAATACCATAGGATATGCCAAATAGCTTACATCATCAGAATATATCGGCAGTTTTATAATATCGCTTAATTTGCTAAGCCGCTCATTCAATTTTTTTACATTACTACCACGCTTCGCTATTATCTCTTCCATTTTTCCTATTTGTAATATCCCCAGTGCCGCCTGAAACTCCATAGTCTTGAAATTATATCCCACCAAGTTATGTGTAAACCTTGGGTCCAAATCATTGTCGTCTTTCGGTGCGTGTGGGCAAATTCCCTGCGTTCGGGTGCATTCCAGACAATCACACATTCTGCCATTGGCCTTCACCTGTCTAATGAGTCCAGCAAGGTGTCTATCGTCAGTGACCACGGCGCCCATTTCTCCCACCTGAATATTATGTGCAATGTAAAAAGAATAGTCAGCCATTACCGAAAAGGTGCCTGCATTCTTGCCGTTTATTTTTGACCCGTGCGCCTGTGCCGCATCTTCAAAAGTCAGTAAGCCGTATTCTTTAGCTATTTTATTTATGCCTTCCATATCACAGGTGTACCCCATAAGGTGCACTGGAAGAATTAAAGAAAACTCTTTAGGATTTCCCTCTTCAAGCACTTTTCGAATAGCAGCAGGAGTTATGCAAAAAGTTTCTGGGTCAATATCTACAAACACTGGTTTTAACCCTGCTAAAAGTATGGCATTTGAAGTGGCGATATATGTAATGGGGGTGGTTATGACTTTAGTACCAGGTTTTATTTTACCAGAATAGATAAGCGCAAGTAAGCCAGCTATTAAAGCAGAAGTGCCGGATGAGACAGCCACGCAATACTTGGTTCCGATTTTTTTAGCAAATTCCATTTCAAATTTTTTGACATATTTCCCTTCAGAAATTCTACCACTATCAAGAACTTCATTAATTATTTTTTTTTCTTCAGGGCCTATCCTAAAATCTCCTACTGTGATCATTTATTTATCTCCGGAAATATAATAGCAACCCGTTTTGGTGGCATCCTCAAGCAGTTTTACATCTGCCTGAACCATTATCTTTACCAATTCCTTGAAGGTCACTTTAGGCACCCAGCCCAGTTTCTTTTTCGCTTTAGACGCATCCCCTATCAAGAGCTGTACTTCAGCAGGCCGATAAAGTTTTTTATCTATTTTTACATGTGTTTCCCAATCAAGTCCCACACACTTAAAGGCCTCTTGCAAAAATTCGCGGACGCTGTGGGTTTCCCCTGTCGCAATTACAAAATCATCTGGTTTTGCTTGTTGTAACATCATCCACATCATACGCACATAATCCTTTGCATAACCCCAGTCTCTTTTAGCATCAATATTTCCCATTTTAAGTTCTTTAGAAAGTCCAAGTTTTATTTTTGCTACATTGTAACTTATTTTGCGCGTGACAAACTCCATACCTCGGCGTGGTGATTCGTGATTAAAACAAATCCCAGAACAAGTAAACATCCCATAACTTTCCCTATAATTTACTGCAAGCCAATGCCCCATGTTTTTAGCAATTCCATACGGACTGCGTGGATA
>CAILUR010000230.1 GCA_903837445.1 uncultured bacterium
AGTATTTTTTCTGTGTCCACTGTAAACAGGCCCTCTTCCTTCATTCTCTTTTTATCTTTAAGCATTTCCATTAAATCTTTATTCATTTTGTTTTTCCTTTTCCGCGCGGGACGCTGTATTTTTCTATGGTCACCGCCATATCCCGCTTTAAGTCTTTTATTTCCAGCAGGAGATCTCCAGTTTCTGTAATGTCTTCATATTGTTTAATATACTCGCCTGTTTCTGTATTGTAAGTGCTTACGGTATATCTGCCTTCCAACAAATCAGTCACTGTCATTTCAAAGTTTTTTATCGGTTCTGGATTTGGATTGTCCCACCTGTAATTTTTATTTTTTAACCATACTCTTGCCGACTTTGCGCTTTGTATGCCACTTACAAAAACAGGAGCGAGGCGCGGATTGGCATAATCAGACACTATAATGCTGTCTATTTTCACATACCCAGTGCCTCTATTGCTCAGCATTATTTGATTTTCTCCAGCAGGAATATCTATTGTATAACTTTCTGCACACGGGGCAGTAATTTTTCCGGTATCAAAAGTATATCTGTTATCTCGCATATTTTTTGCGCTGAGAGACACTCCGAGCGTGTCTCTGGTGTTGAGTACCATAAAAAAATAATTTTCGCCCTCTACCGCTTTGAGTTTCACTGTCAATTTTATGGGGTCTTCATTTCTAAGAATCAAAACAGGATCATTTTTATACTGCTCGTAGCCTGTGCCGTATATGTTTGCAAATAAAAATCTTTTATTGTCTGTCTTGCCTGTCTGTCGAATTGCAAATTTTGACACTGGCGGTTTAGTGCCAAAAATATCTGCAGGATATATGACCACACTTGAGGGACTTTTATCATTGTCGTTGGAATAAAACACATCCCTGTTCCTCAGTTCAAAATAAGTCCCCTTTACCAGATTGACAGACCGCATATATTCAGTAAAGGGCTTATACTGTTGGTAAAGCCAGTATTTGTTTATATATTTTTCCCAGTACCACGGCATAGGAGTGCCTGCCGACATTGACAGCCCGCCTGACCATATTGAATTGTGCACGCTCACGCCTTCTTTATCTAAACCCTTTTCTATAAAAGTCCCGTCCTCGTCAATGCCATAAGCAGTGATTATATGCGGCTTTGAAAACTTCTCCAATTTATAGCGGGAAATATCATATATTTCATCCGCTTCATCTTTTTGATTGAACATATGCGTCTGCGTCATATCTATACTCTTTAACTCCCATACCTGTTCTTCTTTATACGGGTCAAAAAACGAAGTCGTGACCAAGTGCTTATGCGCATCGTTCTTTTTTATAAATTCAGAAATTTCCTTGTGCCACGCTATCACGGCATTAGCCTCATATATGCCGAGCCTATCCGCCTCATCAAAAAGTTCCCAAGCCATAATCTCTGGAGAATAACCCCACCGTGCGAGAATATATCTTATTTTATTTTTATACGCTGCCAGCGCTTCTTTTTCTGTAAAGAAACTACCTGCCTCCTTAAGCATGCCTCCGCCTGAAAGCAGATATGGATTTTCATCTCTATATTTTATTGCAAAATTATCTTTCGCTCCGAGCACCAATATCATTTCCATTCCTCGGACTTTTAATTCTTTTAAAAGTACATCAAACAAAGCCGCCTGTCTTTGTGTCGCCCTGTAATTATATAAATTTCCTCTGCCCCACTGTGGGTCAAAGCCGTCAGGTCCCAAAATAAGCCGAAAGGTATTTGCGTTTTCCTCATCCAGACTGTCAAAAATATCTTTATACTCTTTCATTCCATTCTGTGCTTTAGCTGGCAAGTTTACACCCACAGAAAAAAACGAACCACTGTTTTGCCTTTCAAAAAAAAGTTCATCTTTGTCACTCACCGTCACAAACCCGTGCCCTATATCCGTGTTGGCAGTAAACTTTCCCCACCCACTCCTATACACTTCAAGCCCTTTTTTAAAAACCGCTACTTGATATTTCCACACCCCAGCTTTTCTCGGAGCAAATCTTATTTTAAATCCACCCGTGTGCTGTTCTTTAAGTACATCTTCTGTTTCATTATATATATAGTCCTCAGAATAAAAACCATCTACCGCTATGGGCATTGCCTTAGACAGTTGAAAATAGGCCTTCACATTAACTTCATTATAATCATAAGGATTTGTGTATGCAAAGTCCCCTTTAACGCCTATTTCAAGTTTTTCATATAAAGATATAACATTAGTATCGGCGGTAATAGTCACCTCCACCGCTGCCACTGTCAGAGCAAACCCTACTGTAAAAACTAAAATACTCAATCCTCTTTTTAACATTTAACCTTTTTCCTTTAAAGCACACAAATTTTTCAGGTGCCCAGCATTGTTTTCTTCAGATGTTTTGTCTATTTTTAGTTTATATGACTTATCAAAATGTGGGAGTTTTTATGCTTGAGGTCTATCCGTTAATCCTGACTATCCCTGTGCCTTTTACTATCTTTCCCAGTTCATAAACGCTTTCGCCTTTTTTCTTCAAAAAAGTTTTTATCGCGGTAGCTTTTGTTTTTTCCACAATAATAACCATCCCTATTCCCATATTAAACACCCTGTGCATTTCTCCGTCAGCCACTCCCCCATATTTTTGTATAAGTCCAAAAATAGGCAGGACAGGCCAGCTCCCGTTTTCTATCACGCAGTCCACGGTTTTTGGAAGCACTCGCGGAATATTGTCATAAAAACCTCCGCCAGTAATATGGGCTATGC
>CAILUR010000231.1 GCA_903837445.1 uncultured bacterium
GATCCGAAAAAAGTATGGCAAACAATAGTAAAGGAATTGAAAAAATAGTTTCAGCTTTTAATTTAACCCATAATAATAAAAGGAAAAAATATGTCTAAATTAAACTTAAGTAAAACAGTAATCGGATATTATCCTGAATGGATTAATCCAGGCTTGCCTCCGGAACAACTTGATTTTTCTTCGCTGACTCATGTGGCGCTTGCTTTTCTTCGTGTAAATGAAGATGGGTCTTGTTATGAGACCCCTGCTTTTACGGCTGTGCGGGATGAACTTGTAAAAGCCGCACACGCTAAAAATGTCCGTGTGCTGGTGTCTTTTGGCGGAGGCAGTAGAGCCGCCCTTGAGGAGTTTCAAAAAATGACGGTTTCTTCTGTCCAGATAAAAAGTTTCGCAAAATGGAGCGCGGCATACGCCCAAAAATATGGTTTTGATGGGCTTGATATGGACTGGGAGTTTCCCAATAATGAAAAAGAAAGCGCGGCATATACAGAAATTATGGTAGAAACAAAAAAGGCCTTGCTGGAAATTGGGAATAATTTTTACAATGAACCTTATTATCTTTCTCTCGCTATGCCACAGGGGAAAAGAGAAGGTGATTTTTTTGATGTGGTGGGAATAGAACCGTATGTAGATACTTTCAACATAATGACTTACGATTATTACTCGGACAGAACAGGGGTGTGCGGGCACAATGCGCCTTTATATAAATCAGTAGGTGCTCCTTTGGAGACCTGTCTGGATGTGACTATGAACTATTGGATAAACTTGCGAAATATGCCGAAGCATAAAGCCCTGATAGGGATTCCGTTTTATGGTAGGGGTTGGAGCGATTGTGCTGAGATAAATGATGTGCATACGGTAAATTATAAAGAAGATGAAAAACTATATGCTGTCATTGAGCAAAATTTCAAAGCTGACTGGGAAGATAGGTGGGACTCTGCCGCGCGCGTGCCTTACAGGGTAAATACAAAAGGTAAGGGTGTCATAGGTTTTGATAACGAACAGTCTATATCTGAAAAGTGTGAGTATGCTATAAACAAAGGGTTTGCAGGAACTATCATATGGGCGGTAGGGCAGGATGCGATAAAAGGACAGCAACCGCTTTTGCGCAAAGTCGGAGAAAAATTTCGATAAAATAGCAACTTAAAGTGAAAAGTATTGTCAAAAGTAGTAAAATGTTAGATAATTTATATCTTATGGTTTACAATAGTTTTTAAAGGTGGAAAAGTGAAGAAAAGAGTATTATTAGTAATAAGTTTTATAGTCTTTTTAGGAATTGGCAGTTATGCGGCAGAGTGCTCAAAAAAGCTTGTGGCATATTATACCTATTATAATTCTACTGTAATTCCATATAACAAATTGACTCATATCTGTCACGCGTTTATTTTTCCTGAGAGTGATGGCACTGTCACTTCTCCTTGGGGATACTTGGAACCGTCTATGAACAGTGCTGCACACGCCGCAGGGGTAAAGGTTTTGGTTTCTATTGGTGGCGCAGATGACGCCGCGAAGAGTAATTTTTCTACAATTGCGGCTGATGCAGGTTTGAGACAGACCTTTGCCACGAGTGTATATGATTTTATAAGTACTAATAATTATGATGGGGTAGATTTTGATTGGGAGTTTCCAGAAAGTTATTCTGATAGGGCAAACCAAAATCTTATGATACAGGCAGTCAGAAATAAATTTAACGCTTCTCCAGACCCTGCCCATAATTATATTATTTCTATGGCGACCAGCTCGGGGGATTATAGAGGAAAATATAATGATTATGCTACGCTTTCAAACTATGTGGATTTTTATAATCTAATGTCTTACGACTATCATGGTTCGTGGACCACTGAAGTGGGACCTACTTCGCCACTCTATTATTTTGATTCTGAAGGGTGTGTGTCGGATTCGGTTTATTATATGAAGACTACCAGATCAGTGCCTGCTGAAAAAATCAATCTTGGAGTGCCTTTTTATGGGCTTACTTATTTCTCTTCTACCGCTTTACATGCATATGGATCCGGAACACAACTCGCTTATTCAACTATTAAATCGAATTATGTTGATAGTAGTGATTGGACCGTAAAATATGATAACGCTTCTAAAGTGCCATATGTGACAAAAAACACGCCTCCTGGAATAATCGTATATGATGACGCCGCTTCGATTTTGCTGAAATGTAATTACGCGCTTAAGACACAGGGATTGGGCGGAATTTTTATGTGGGAAATTTCTCACGATGAAATTGGGGGAAATCATCCTTTGCTCGATTCTATGTATTCTGCCTGGAGCGACGCGTGTCCAGTCGCCACCCCTACACCGGGAGCAGAAGATACTACGGCAAAGTTTTCAATTACAAATATAAGAATATGTCCTAATCCAATAAAAAAAATAGGGAAAGTGCATTTGACTTTTGAGATAAAAGGTTATCAAAAAATTCGTGTCACGATTTTTAACAGCAATGGGGAAAAACTTAGAATGTTTGAAGCCGCTCAGACCGACACCTCGCTTGACTGGAACTGCGGGACTGCAAATGGTGAGCTTGCGGCATCTGGGCTTTATGTGGCAATGTTTGAAGGCATTGATTCAAAGGGGAATATCTTTGCTGTGACTTCGGAAAAAATAGCGCTGAGTTATTAAAAACATTTTAATTAAAAAGGAATGTTAAATGTGGAAAAAAATAGTTTTGCTTTTGCCAGTTTTGATTTTTACTGTATCTTGTGCGACCATAAACCATTCGGCGGGGGGACAAGCAGAAAAGGAAAGGACACAGGCGGGCGCAGTAGCCATGTATAAACAGTTAAATTTTTCGGGATATTTGTGGACGATAAAAGAAACTAAAACTCCTGTAGGTCCTGGTCCAAATTATTTTTCTAATGCGCAGGATGATGTCTGGGTGGATGCATCGGGGAAATTACACCTCACCATAAGAAAAAAAGACAACAAGTGGCGCTGTACTGAAGTATATAATACAAAATCTTTAGGTTATGGCAAATATACTTTCTATGTTTCGGCAAATTTCTCACGGCTTGATATAAATGCCATTTTAGGGCTCTTTACTTGGGATAACGCAAAGGACTACAATCACAGGGAAATAGATATTGAGGTCTCCAGATGGGGGCTGATTAGCAATAAAAATACTCAATTTGTGGTGCAACCCTTTACAGAAACCTCAAATATGTACAGGTTTGACCATATGACAGATACTAATAAAGCGGCATATACTTTTGAATGGCAAAAAGGGGAAGTGTATTTTGCGGCGTATGAAGGGCATAAAATAGACGAGGCGCATAAAGTAAAAGACTGGCTGTTTCGCGGTCCAAATGTGCCCCCTCCAGGAAACGAAAAGTGCGATCTTAACTTTTGGCTCTTAGACGGTAAAGCTCCAAACGACGGAGTAAATGTAGAAGTCACGATAGATAAGTTTGAATATACCCCACTATAAAAACTACTGGATATTCCTAAACTCATAACAGGTTCGTTTTTAAATCCTTTTCTAAATAGTTTAGTCTTTCACTGCCTGCCTGTTGCAAAGCACAAAAGGTATAAAATAATATCCTAAATTATGTTATAATTTATAGCAATAAAATACAAAGTTTCAAAAGGGCTTAATGAAAAACACAGGTTTTACAATGGTTATTGTCGGCAGGGAAAATGTCGGCAAGTCTTCACTTTTTAACAAATTGATAAATCAACAGAAAGCCATAGTGGATGATTGGCCGGGCGTGACTCGCGATAAGCTTTACGGCGAATGCGACTGGGAAGGTCATACTATGAATGTGGTGGATACTGGTGGGATATTGTTTGAAGAGAGTGATGTCATAAAAAGTCTTATAGTAAAACAGATAAAACCGGTTTTGAAAGCCGCAGATCTTGTTTTATTTGTCACGGATGTACAGGCAGGAATTATTCCTGATGATAGCAGAATTCTTGATTTTATAAAAAAATGTACTGACAAGTATGTGCTGGTAGTAAATAAAGTGGACAATGATAAATTGCAACAGGATGCGTATGAGTTTTATAATATGGGAGTGGATAAAATATTCCCCGTATCGGTCACGCACTCCATAGGGCTGGATGATATTTTGGATTATGCAGTGACGCTTATTCCAGAGGAAACAGAAGATGTCTCAAAAGCGGATGAGACCACCAAAATAGCGCTCATTGGCAAAGAAAATGTGGGAAAGTCTTCGCTTTTTAATGCTTTAGTGGAAGAGGAAAGGTCCATAGTGACTGATATTCCTGGCACGACCCGAGACACGGTGGACACGAAAATTGAAATCAATGGGCAGTCCTTTTTACTTTTAGATACGGCAGGCATAAAAAAAAGGAACCGCATAAAAGCAAAGGTAGAGCAGTTCAGTATAGGTAGGGCTTTTATGAATATACAAAAAGCCAACATAGTGATACATATAGTGGATGCGATTGAAGGCATACAAGAAATTGACAAAAAGATTTTGGGGTATGCCTTTGAGAATTTTAAAGGGATGATTATTGCGGTAAATAAATGGGACTTGGTCTCTCCTGAAAAACGCGAGGCCTTGAGAAAAGAATATGATGACTATCTAAAACAGAATATTAACTTTATAAATTTTGTCCCAATTGTTTTTATTTCGGCTTTGAAAGAAATGGGGATAGAAAAACTTATTGATACTATTTTTCTTGTCCAAAACCAATATAATTTTAGGGTAAAGACTTCAGTTTTGAACAAAGTTTTTAGAGAAGCCATATATGACAGAAATCCGTCGAGCAAGAGCGGACAACTTAAAGCGTACTATATGACACAGGTGCGGACAGCGCCGCCGACTTTTGTAGTCTTTGTAAATAAAAAAGAACGCCTGCACTTTTCTTATCTGCGCTATCTTGAAAACAGGTTGAGAAGTAGTTTTGGATTTGAAGGCGCCCCAATAAAACTGAAAATTAAACAGCGCGAAAATGAGCAGAATACTTAATACGGCTAAGGAGGCCTTTCTGATATGGATTTTTTAATTGTCTTAATCTCACTGGCTGTCTCGTATTTAGTAGGGTCAATTCCTTCCGGCTATATAATTACAAAAGCCGTCAAAGGCGTGGATATACGAGAAGTGGGCAGTGGTAACATAGGCGCTACAAATGTAAAAAGAGCGCTGGGTACAAAATGGTTTTTTATTGTGTTGGCATTGGATGCTTTAAAAGGATATCTGCCTGTTATTCTGGCAAAACAATTTTTCCCACATCTCACGGCGCTTCCAGAATTGAATGCCATAGCCGCTGTGTTGGGACATACTTTTACAATATTTCTTAATTTCAAAGGGGGCAAAGGCGTTGCTACAGGGTTGGGGATTTTTATTGCGCTGGCGCCTATGGCGAGTTTGAGCTGTCTTGTTTTATTTGTTTTTGTGGTTTGGGCTTTTGGTTATATTTCTTTGGGTTCGATTCTCGCGGCTTTTTTTCTGCCGCCTTTGGTTTTTATATACGGCGAGAGCGGATTTTATTTGTCGCTGGTTATGGCGGCTTTCGTAATTTACAAACATAGAGAAAATATAGAACGGCTTGAAAACGGAACTGAAAGTAAATTCCAGCTTGGAAAGGGGAAAAAATGAAAGTTTCAGTAATAGGCGCTGGTGGCTGGGGCACCACCCTTGCGGTATTATTAAATGAAAACGGGCACGAAGTAACTCTTTGGGAGTTTTTCAAAGAGTATGCGGAAGAAATGCAAAAGACCCGTGAAAATACGAAATTTTTAAAAGGCATAAAGATTCCTGAAACGATAAGTATCACTAATGATATGAAAAAAGCCGTGGAGACATCGCAGGTCTTGGTTATGGCAGTGCCTTCCCATGTGATGCGGTCAGCCCTCGGTTCAATTAAAAAATTCAACTACAAAAATAAAATCATAGTCAGTGTCACAAAAGGGATAGAACAAGAAACCTTAATGCGTATGTCACAGGTGGTACAAAAAGTTCTTGGCAAAGTAAAGTTCTGCGCCTTGACTGGACCTTCCCACGCTGAAGAGGTCTCTCGCAAAGTGCCTACAGTGGTAGTGGCTGCCTCAAAAGATAGAAAGACCGCTCAAATTATTCAACACCTTTTTACTGCCGATTATTTTAGAGTATATACCCACAAAGATCTTTTGGGGGCGGAACTCGGAGGTAGTATAAAAAATGTTATTGCCATAGCCGCTGGGGTGATAGATGGGCTTGGCGCTGGGGACAATACAAAAGCCGCTCTTATGACAAGAGGGCTTGCTGAAATGACAAGACTTGGCGTGAGAATGGGTGCTAAAAGAGAAACTTTCGCTGGGCTCGCAGGGATGGGGGATCTTATAGTGACTTGTGCTAGCCAACATTCCAGAAATCGCGCTGTAGGAGAACTGCTCGGCAAAGGAAAAAAAATAGCCGAAATTTTAAATTCAATGGAAATGGTGGCGGAAGGCGTAAAGACGACCTTGTCCGCATACAAACTTTCTAAAAAGTATAAAGTGGAAATGCCTATTACCGA
>CAILUR010000232.1 GCA_903837445.1 uncultured bacterium
AAGATAAAGGTAAAAGGTTTTTCCTGATGATTTGAGTATAAAAAAACCAAAGATAAAAGGGATAAAAAAAATAAAAAAGTTAGACATATAATTTGTATCACAAAATATGCCGCTAACTCGGAGCGCATTGTTAAAATCCCAGTGCAACAGATTGCTTCTGAATAGTCTGAAAAAAAAGTCAAAAGAGGTGCCGGAAAAGAACTCCAGATATCCACTGGACAGGGAAACAGTGCCCAAACAAAGAATTAGCACTTTGAGGACGCCACTGATTTTATTAAGCAGGGTAGTATGAAAAACAATAGATATTAAGAGCAGTCCCCCTAAAACCGGTGCTGCAGCATATTTTAAGTTGGCGGATTTTAGATTGGAAAACAAGGCCACTATTATGCCTATTACTGCAAACCATAACAAAAACCAGATTTCCCGTGGAAACTTAAATAGGTTTTGTTTGAAAAAAAATAGGTATGTTGATAGGAATATAATGTAGATAAAAGCCAAAAACTTGGTGAGGGTGAAAGTAATAAAACCTGGGATGTTTGTTTTAAAAGGCAAAAGAACCCAAAAGGTTATGGAACAATAGAGGAAACATAAGAGAAAAAAAAGGAAAAATTCAAAGTATTTTTGAAACAGTCTGTTTTCTTTCAAGATTTATTTTCCCCTTTGTGTTCTCTTATGATATGTATAGAGATTATAATAAGCGGATATATTTGTCAATTGATAAAATGGCTTTGACACTATAGGATGCTTATATTATAATTTATATGTTTTTATAATCAAAGGAGGCGCACCATAAGCACATCTAAAATTCTTTCAAGAAATATTTTAAGCCAGACTTTAACGCTTATATTCGGTAAGGCCTTTGGGGCGCTTGCCAGCGTGATGCTGATACGCTATCTGGGAGCCGAAAAACAAGGTGTGTATTCATATATTTTAACCATTGTTGCGTTATTCAGTTTTGTTAGTGACTTTGGTCTGCAGAGCTTACTTGTCAGGGAAGTAAAATCCGCTGGTGACAAAGGCCGCGAATTGCTCGGTAATGCGATATTCTTGCAGGTGGCGCAGGTCTTAATATCCATAGGTATAGTAAACCTCTATGGAGCTATTTTTGAACCAAACCCTGAAATAAGAATGAGCCTTATGTTGGCATCTGTTGCGGTGTCTTTGCTTTATGTGGTAAATCCTTTTATGGCATCTATGGCTAGCTATGAAAAAATGTATTTGACCGGAATTGCTAACGGGGTGGCATCGATTATAAATGCCATAATTATATTTGTCTCAGTGGCGCTTAAAATGCCTCTAAATGGCATTATAATAATGCTCGGTATTTCAAACCTTTTAAATTTAGCGGTTACGACATTCTTATGCCTGCGCTTTACCATAAAACCTGAATTCATAATTAAAAAAGAAACGCTTTTGAGTCTTTTTAAAATGAGTATTCCGTTTGCTATGATAGGGCTTTTTAATTTTATCTATTCTAGGATAGATGTGCCACTGCTGTATAAAATGAGGCCGGGCGCGGAAGTGGGTTATTATACTGCAGTGACAAAACTCATAGAAATTCTCAATGCGCTTGTGATGATGATAATGGGGCCAGTGTATCCGAGGTTGGCTTTTATAATGAGCACTCAGGAAAAAGAAAAAGCCCCACGCGTGATTTCCCTTACTGTTAAATATATGATTTTTGCAGTGGCGCCTTTTGTTATGATGGTATCGGTGTCTTCCGTTGGCTATGTGGATATGATACTCGGCCATGAATTTGCTGCATCAGCGCCGGCACTTTCCATAATGATATGGACGATATTTCTAATGGCTATATATGTGATACCTACTTTTGCCCTGAATTCGGCAAGACTGACCAAATTGGTTATGTACCTTTATGGCATAAATATTTTTATAAATTTAGGACTTAATATAGCATTTATACCAGCATACGGTTACATAGCCACAAGTTTTATAAGCGTGCTGTGCAACACGATAGTGGCGGTGGGCGTATTGTATTTTGTAAAAATAAAGATAGGCAGTTTTAGTTTTGTGGGAAATCTGCTTAAAATATGTGGCGCTTTTATCACGCAGTTTTTCTTTATGAAATATTTTGAAAAAACAATCCCATTCATTCCGCTTAATATTTTGTCACTGGTTGTATTTTATGCAGTAATTTTGGGTTTGAAGTATTTTAATGTTGAAGATGTAATGATTGTAAAAAATATTTTAAAAAAATCGGACACAAAAGCAGAATAAAAAATGAAAAACATATTAATTTCTGTGATAGTGCCGGTTTATAAGGTGGAGGAGTATATAAAAGAATGTCTGGAAAGTATTATAAAACAGACATATGAAAATATTGAGATAATAATTATTGATGATGGGTCG
>CAILUR010000233.1 GCA_903837445.1 uncultured bacterium
ACCCGTTCTCCGCCGCGGTTTTCAATTCATTTATTATACTTTTCTCGGTTCTGCTCCGCTCCCGCCCACGCACATAAGGCACTATACAGTAAGCACAAAAATTATTACACCCTTGCATTATAGTGACATAGGCCCTATATTTATCACTCCGTGCGGGTTCGATATTGTAGCTATCTGGTGCCTCATTTTCAAAAAGTTTTTGTTTTTGTTTTTTGCCGATTATAGCATCGATATTGGCAAAATTAAAAGTCCCCACCACAGCAAAGACCTTTGGAAATGACTGCACAATTTCCTCTTTAAGATTTTGAGCCATACAGCCAGCGACAATTATTTTTTTTTCCTTGATATGTCGCCCGATATAACTATACTCCCTGTTCTCAGCGTGTTCCCGCACAGAACAGGTATTTACAATTATAAACTCAGCGTCTTCTTCAGAGGTAGTTAACAGATAGTTTTTAGTAGCCGCCAAGACCCCTGCCATACGCCCAGAGTCATACTCGTTCATTTGACAGCCAAAGGTTTTTATAAAGACTTTATGCAAGCTTTAACTCCAGTCGGCTCAGCACTTCTATATGATAGGTCTGTGGAAAAAGGTCCAGTGCCTCTACTTCTTTCAATTCATACACATCTTTCAACAGGGCTATATCTCTTGAGAAAGTAGAGGGGTTACAGGAAATATATATTATATTTTTAATCCCACTTTTTTTTATTGCCTCTATAGTGCTTGTCGCCATACCTTTTCTTGGAGGATCTATTATCAGGGTGCAGGGTTTGTATCTTTTTAAAATTGTGGCCTGAGCTTTTTCAGCATCCCCCACTACGGCTGTTACATTTTCCATTTTATATTCCAAGGCTGTTTTTTTCACGGCTTCTACGCTGAAACGGTTTATTTCTATCACCGCGATACTTTTAAGTTTTTTATAAAAAGGCAGGGACAGGGCTCCCACTCCGCCATATAAATCCACCACTGCTTTGTCTTCGGACCTGTCTAAATGTTTTCCTATAAACTCTGACATTTTTGATAACATATTTGTGTTGACCTGAAAGAAGGTATCTGACCCTAAACGAAAATCAATTCCTTTATAGTTCTCCGTTATATAAGCCTCGCCATAGAGCAGGGCTTCTCTGTCACCAAATATTTTATTACCTCTCGCCTTGTTTATATTTAAGATTATTCCTTTTATATCTGGCATGCGTTTCAATTTATCTTTTAAATCTGTCACCCATTCATTTGCTATCAAGTTCCCATCTGAGGCCACTATCGTGACCAGCGCATCACCTTTTGTATTTACCCGTATCGCTATGTGCCGCAAAAAGCCTTCGCCTGTGTCTTCAGCATAAACTGAAAGATTTTTTTGGGCTTTTAAAAATGTTCTTATTTCGCCCATTATTCTGTTTATTTTATCATTTACTATATAACATTTTTCTATGTCCACCACTTCGTGAGTGTCAGCCCTGTAAAAACCTATCCTTACAACTTTCCCATCATTAAATATTTTATACTGCGCCCTGACCCTGTAAAAAAGTGGATTGTCATACC
>CAILUR010000234.1 GCA_903837445.1 uncultured bacterium
TCATATCTGGTTTCAAAGACCGAGGAATAATGTGACATTATCACCTGACTTTTATCAATACCAGCCAGCGTCGCAGGATTTATTATACTGGAACCAGCATACGCATAAAATGGGGTGTACACTCCACCAATAGCCGTTTCTCTGGCCGATATGTTTACCTGCAGAAAATCAGCTGTAGTCGCCCCTGCCGAAAAAACTATGTTTGAAAATAATATGCCACTAATCAAAACGATGATAGTTTTAAAAACAATTCTCATTTTTTCAAGCCGAAGTTCTTGAAATAAGCGCAGGTTCAAAACTTACTATTCTATTATCATAGGGTTCTTTTTTTTCTATTACTGAAATTAATAAATCAAAAGCCGTTCTTCCCATTTGGTACAAGGGTTGTCTCACAGTAGTAAGCGCTGGAGTAGTAAAACCAGCTATATAATTGTCATCATAGCCTACTATGGCAAGGTCCTCTGGTATTTTCACGCCCCGCGCTTTGGCTTCTTCCATTATGCCAATCGCCGTAAGGTCTCCTGCCGCACAAAAGACAGCATCAAACCGATTTCGTTTTTTCATTAAGAACTCAAACATTGCTTTGCCTTCTTCAAAACTATGCTCTTTAACACGAAAAACTTTTGTGGCATCATATTTTATCTGATTTTCTGCAAGTGCCTTGGCATATCCCTGAACGCGCTCTTCTGCATCAAGACACTGTTTGCCCACAATTAAAGCAATGTGTTTCCTTTTTTTTTGAATAAGATAACTTACAGCATTGTAAGCGCCTTTTATATTGTCTACTTTTATGACTGGTATATTTTCCACTATTTCCTCAATTGAAATAAGTGGAATCCCTTCTTTTTTGAATTCGTTCACTACTTCTTTTTGTACCTTCAAGCTCAGGACAATTACTCCATCGGCGCGTTTTCCATATAAAATTTCTCGCAGGGACTCGCTTCCATTAGCATCTTTCCCTACTGTGGAAAAAAGCATCACGCTATAGTTTGTATTGCCTATTGCGGCTTCCACTCCTTTGAGAACTTCCATAGAAAACATTGAAGAAAAAAACGGGGCGACTATGGCAATGGCATTGGATTTTCCTTTGACTAAACTGCGCCCGATATAATTGGGATGATACTCCATTTCTTTAATTGCTTTTAACACTTTGTCCCTGGTGTGGTCGCTTATTTTTGTGCTCTTATTTATCACCATTGACACAGTTGCCGGCGTTACCCCGACTCTTTTCGCTACATCTTTAATCGTGACAGCCATTTAAGCCTCTTTTATTTTTTACCAAAATTTTCCATTTTTTATTTAAAGCGAATTCCTTTACTTCCCTTTATTTATCCAGGAGGCAGGTTCCGTACTCTGCAAATAACTTTTTTGAGTATTAATAAAATTTCGCAGTTTTTCATCGGTAGGATTATATTCCAGAGCTTTTTCATAGGCTTCCACTGCCAGCGTGTTTTTTCCCAAATTTAAAAAACATGCCCCCACGCCCACATATGCCATAGGAAACTTTTTATACCTTTTAATAGCGCCACGGAAAAATTCCAAGGCTTTTGAATATTCCCTTGTGGAAATAGCCTCGTACCCTTTGACATAATATTTTTTTGCTTCATTTATATCTTCATAGAAATGATTTTCAACATCTCCAAAAAACTTCCCAGTGAGAGATATCCTGTGAGACACCCCCAGCTCGCCATAAGGCACTAAAGCATAATCCAACTCAAAGGCTGTATCTTTCCCTGCACTAAGCCTGTAACCCAAACCGCAAGTAATTCCAGAGACCATCCCCAAGTCGTATCCGAACTTATACCCTACTCTTAAAACAACCGCGTGGATTTTATTTAACTGCCAGCATTTCTCCACACCCATATTTACTCTGGCAAACCCTTCCACTGGATAATAAATCAGATCAAAATCAGCGATCGAATCCAGTGGGGCAAATTTATAATACCCTTCTTCCATAAAAGATAAGAAAATATTTTCCAATGCGAACCGATAGCCCATTCCAAATCTGACGGTAAGTGGAAGTGTCGGCCTATTACTTGTAAAACCTACATTTTGCAGATTAAGACCATATGAAATATTTTCATATTTTGGAAAATAATAAGTACTAAAACCAAAAGCAAAACCGCTGCCGCTATCTTCAAAAATTTTCTCACTCACAGAACTCATTAAAATTCCAAAAGACAAATCAGAAAAAGGATTGTCCGGCGCTAAAAAATCTCCCAACGATTTTGCATATGCCAATGCGACATTGAAACTTGAAGCATCTGCTTTTTCATTAGTAGTCAGATATTTACCGAAGGCATCTTCCGAAGTAATTTGAATTGTCCCCGAATTTAAAAAAGTCCCATATATCCCGAAAGTTCCAACATTATTTATAGGCAGGGCGTATGCCACATACTCAAAACTTACGCCCAACAACCACGCCGAATGCATAAGACAAATCTGCTGTCTTTTTAATTGCACAAGCCCAGCTGGATTCCAAGTCAGCGCATTTACATCATCCGCTACCCCTGTAAACGCTTCTCCCATACCTGTCTGCCGTCCACCCTGTGCCACTTTTAAAAAATTCAGACTGGTGACCCCTGCCCCTGTCTCTGCATATAACGAAGAAAAACAAGCAATAAAAAATAATATAAAAATCATTTTTATTCTAAGCGTGTTTTTCATTTTTACCTTTTTAATTAAGTATTTAGTACAAAATAATAAAAACATTTTACAATATAAAAAAACATAAAGCAAATATTCTTTTGTGTTATATTATTTCACATATTTATATGGCATTTTTCAACTTGGCTTGTTTTACTATATGAAATTTTGTTATAAAGTTTATGCCAGTTTTACATTAGTGTTTGAAGTGCCTTATTCCCGTAAACA
>CAILUR010000235.1 GCA_903837445.1 uncultured bacterium
CTATAAATTTGGCGATTATGATTACCAAAGATAAAAAAGTGGATTATCAGCGGATAAAAGAAGTGACGCATAAAGCTGTGCATTTTCTTGACAATGTCATAGATATGAGTCGCTATCCGCTGGACCTGAGAGATAAAATGGTTCGCGCGAATAGGAAAATAGGGCTTGGCATAATGGGCTGGGCAGATATGCTTATAGAACTCGGGCTCAGTTATAATAGTGCACAAGCCACAAAACTTGCTGAAGAAGTAATGGCTTTCATACACACAGAAGCCAGAAACGCCTCAGCGAAGCTCGCAGAAAAAAGAGGCGTGTTTCCAAATTTTAAAGGCTCGGTCTATGATGGAAAACTAAAACTCAGAAATGCGACTCTGACTACTATAGCGCCGACAGGGACGCTGAGTATCATAGGCGATTGTTCTTCAGGCATAGAGCCGCTTTTTGCAGTGGCCTTTACAAAAAATGTTATGGACAACGATAAGCTTCCTGAAGTAAATCAGATATTTTTAAGAATGGCGAAAGAGGGCGGTTTTTACAGCGATGATATGCTCAAGGAAGTGGGGAAGACAGGGCATTTGCATAATGCGAAAGGAGTGCCGGAGAATATTAAAAAAATATTTGTGACCGCACACGATATCGCCCCAGAGTGGCATATTAATATGCAAGCGGCTTTTCAAAAAGCTACAGACAACGCAGTGTCAAAAACCGTGAACTTTAACTCTGATGCCACAAAAGAAGATGTAAAAAAAGTTTATATGATGGCATATGATACAGGTTGCAAGGGAGTCACTATTTATCGTGATGGGTCCAAAGAAGGACAGGTCTTAACTGTGGGCGATAAAAAAAATGCAGGGGCAGTGGTGCAGACCGCAGTTGCGGCGTCACACGATTTAGAACCGAGAAAAAGACCAGCAGTGACTTTTGGCAAGACCATTAAAATGAAAACTGGTTGCGGTAATTTATATGTTACCATAAATGAAGATGAGAACGGGCTCTGCGAAGTTTTTACAGCTATGGGAAAATCAGGGGGCTGTGCTGCGGCGCAATCCGAATCCGTAAGTCGGCTCGTGTCAGTGGCCTTGAGAGCGGGAGTAAAGCAGGATATTATTGTAAAGCATTTGCGTGGAATAAGGTGTCCGGCCCCAGCGTGGCAGGAAGGCGGCATAGTGTTGTCTTGCCCTGATGCCATAGGTATCGCTCTGGAGAAATATATGCACGAAAAGAAAGATACAAATGAAAAGTTTATTTTCAAATTGGATGAAGGCAGACAGTTCACAGGAGAAATGTGTCCAGAATGTGGGGCGACTTTAGAGCACGAGGGCGGGTGTAATGTGTGCAAAATATGCGGATATAGTAAGTGTCTGTAAAAAAGTAGGTTTTTGGGCATATTTTGCTTCATTTATAGACTTTAATAGGGTTTGGGGACTGTGTAGGTACTAAAAATTATTGCTAAAAGGCAAAAGTTGTGTTATAATTTCAATTAACGAAAAGGTTTAAAGTATATATAATACGAGAGCGCGATTAAAACTGAGTGGGGAAAATAATGCCCCACTTTTTAATTTTTGAGGTTGTATGGACGAGCATAAACCGCTAAAAGACAGAATTTTAGAGCTGATAGAGCCTACTATAAAGGACTCTTTTCTTGACCTTGTGGAGATTGAAGTGGATGGCGGGACTACGGCGCATATCCGGCTTTTTATTGATAAGCTCACTGGTGGAATAACGCTGGATGAGATAGCTAAAATAAGTTCTGAAATAGTGAAGCTTCTTGACACTCACGAAAAAGAACTTTTTAAGGAAAGTTATGAAATAGAAGTTTCTTCGCCTGGGATAAACAGGCCTTTGAAGAAACTTGAGGATTTTCATAAATTTACAGGTGAAAAAGTAAAGGTAATTACCAGAGAAAAGATAGGAAATGACACGGTCTTTTTTGGTTTTATAAAAGAAGCCGTGGATGGCAAGCTGATGCTTGACCTAAAAAACGGGAACCTGGTTGAAATACCTTTTGAAAAGGTAAAGAAAGCCAACCTCGACAGAGATGTGTTTTAGAAGACACAGTTACCCACAGAGAGAGGAAAAAAATGAGCAACGAAATTACAGAAATGATGCACAACATCGAGAAGTTAAAAAAGATTGACGAAAAAGAGCTGATTATGGCTTTTGAACGCGGGATTACTTCTGCCGCTAAAAAAGTTTATGGGATTAAACCTGTTATCAGAGTGGAAATGAAAGATGGGGGAATAAAATTTTTCTGGACAAAAAAAGTCACTGAAAACTCCAAAGATGAATTTACCGAGATTGGGCTTTATGATGCTAAAAAAATAGATGCCGGTGCTCAAGTGGGGCAGGATATAGAGGTAGAGTTTAATCCAACAGAGTTTGGAAGAATAGCCGCCCAAACTACCAAACAGGTCATTACGCAGCGCATAAGAGAGATAGA
>CAILUR010000236.1 GCA_903837445.1 uncultured bacterium
AATATGGAATAAATCCCTTCAAATAATTTATCAAGCATTTGAGGGCTAAGACAAGTGGGAGTCCCACCACCGATAAACAGAGTACAAGGTATGTTTGGTTTATAGGTTTTATCGGAAGGAGAAAATTTTTCTTTCCAGTTTTTTACTTCACAAAAGACAGCCTCAAGATATGGCTCAGCCATATCTTCCATATCTACAAATGAATCAAAATCACAGTATAAGCATTTTTTTAAACAGAAAGGAATGTGAATATAAAGTCCTGTTAAGCTTTTCATTTTTTTCCTTTTTTTCCAACCCCAGCTTTACTTCGCTGGTACTGCTACGGCTATATTTGTCGTATTTGTCTTTGCGTCAGCATTTATATTGAAATGCTTTATGACTTTCCATCTATCAGGTGGCCAATACACTATCCACGCTTTTCCGCGTAAAAACTTTGAGGGTAAAAAGCCCCAAAACCGCGAATCTGCAGAGTTATCACGATTATCTCCCATAGCAAAATAATTATCTGCTGGCACAATTACCGGCCCAAAATTATCCCTTACAGTGATATAGTTTGGAAGCACTCTCATATCCTTATGATACACATAGGCTTCTTCCACCTTTTTATCATTTATAAACAATACTTTATTTTTAACTTCTATCTTGTCTCCTGGTAGCCCTATACAGCGTTTTATAAACATTACACGGGGTTCTTCAGGATATCTAAAAATAAACACCTCGCCTCTTTTCGGCTGTGTAAACCGTAAATAAAGCTTATCTTTTATGGGAATATGCGTCCCATAAATAAACTTATTTGCCATTATCTGGTCGCCTATCAAGAGAGTATCTTCCATAGAAGAAGAAGGAATACGGAAAGCCTGAATAAAAAGGGTCCGAATTATAGTGGCAATAATAATGGCTTCAAAAGCGGGCTCTATCCAATCACGCACCACATTTGTTTTAGGAAGTTTATACACATACGCTACAAGGATTTCCCCTACAGTAAGAAGAAAAAATAAACTCCAAAATGTTATCTCTACCCAATCCACAGGCATTTTATGCATAATAGTTCTCTTTTCCGGGCAAAAGCCCTTTTTAGTATAAGAAAGTTATATAATTATTACAGGTAAAAAGCAAGATAAAATATGATGGCTTAGGTTTTTAGGACTGAATTTTACTGTTTTTAAGGTGGGCTTCCTGTAGTAAAATCTAAGGAACCCAGGAGGTTCACAATGAGAAAGCATCACGACAACGCGTTTAAGGCGAAAGTGGCTTTAGAAGCATCAAGAGAAGGCGCAAGGATCAACGAGATAGCGACAAAATACGAGGTTCATCCGGGACAAGTAAGCGCCTGGAAAAAGCAGTTGCTGGAAAATGTTGCCGGTATCTTCTCCACCAAAGACGGTAACAACGAAGAAAAGCAGTGGGAAAAGAAAGAGGAAGAATATTTAAAGGCTCTGGGACAAAAAGACATGGACATTAACTTTCTAAAAAAAAATTTGAAAAAGTTGAATCTCCTCTAAGACGGTTAATGGTAGACCGGTACGATCCGTCTTACAGCATAACGAAACAATGCAGGTTGTTGGGCGTGGCGAAGTCAGGTTTATACTACGAGAAGCGCCTTATGAGTGATTCAGATAAATCGATCTTAAACAGAATAGATGAAATCTACACAGAGTGTCCGTTCTATGGCGCGAGAAAAATATTTAGAGAACTAAAGAGTAGATACGGGATAAAAGCAGGATGAAAAAAGGTCGGCAGTATGATGAAAATACTTGGAATACAGGCTATTTGCTTAAAGAAAAAGCTTAGCCGGCCGAATAAAGAACATGCCAAATACCCGTACCTGCTTAAAGACTTGAACATTAACCGCAAGAACATGGTATGGTCAACAGATATTACCTACATACGGTTAAGGCATGGTTACGCGTATCTTGTTGCGGTAATTGACTGGTACAGCAGGTATGTTCTGTCCTGGAAAATATCCTACAGTATGGAAAGCAGTTTTTGCAAAGATGTGCTGAACGAAGCGTTGAGTAAATACGGAACCCCGGAATATTTCAACACAGACCAAGGTTCGCAGTTCACAGATAAAACCTTTGTTGAAATACTTGAAGCAAAGAAAATAAAAATTAGCATGGACGGCAAAGGCAGGGCTTTGGACAATATTTTTGTCGAAAGACTGTGGCGGAGTGTGAAGTATGAGGATGTGTATCTGAAGAAGTACGAAACGATGTTTGACTGTGAAGCCGGCTTAAAGAAATATTTTGCCTTCTACAACAACCGGCGTATCCATCAGTCGCTAGACTACAAAACACCGGCGGAGATACACTTTAGTAGAGAAGAAGTAAGGAAGGTCAGCTAACATGAAATCCACCTTAGATTTAGGAAAAAACGGTCTTGACAAACGGGGCCACCGTACCTATCCTTCCGCGATACTTTCCTCTGCGTTGATTTATCTTGTGCCCTATATTAAATTTTTAATTGCTTCCCTTTTGCCCCTGCGTTATAATAGGCTCAACTTAAACTTTTAATTTATACGGAGGTGCTTATGGCTGAAACTACTGAAGATAATGTGGATTTTTTAAATCTTCTGCTTATGCTTGCGCAAACAGCTTCTATGGATTTAGGGGAGACGCCTCGTTTTACCAGCGGAAAAAAAACACAAAACCTGCCCCACGCCCGTTCTATGATAAATATGATAAAAGCAATCAGTGATAAGACAAAAGGACAACTTACTTCTGGTGAGACAAAAGTACTTTTCAGAGTGCTCGGCGACCTTCAGGCAAAATATGTAAAAGCTTCTGGGCTTGACACTTTTGGCACTACCCCAGAAAAAAAGGAAAGCCACGCTGATGCCTTGGGAAAAGGCTTAGACACTATGAGTACCGCTGAACTGGCGAGCATGCTTGAAATGCTCAAAAAAAATGCTGACAAGAATAAATAATATAAAAAAAATAGGGGTTATTTCCGACACCCATATTTCTAATAGTATGCGGCAACTCCCAGCCAAGCTTTTTAAAGTTTTCAAAGATGTTCAACTTATTATTCACTGCGGAGATATCACCACCGAAGAAGTCCTTATGGAACTCGGGCAAATAGCCCCTACAGAGGCCGTCAAAGGCAATATGGACACCCATTTAACTCTCCCCAAGCAAACTCATTTGGAAATAAACGGAAAGTATATTATTTGTGCCACACATCCTGGCGGTTCTCATAATGCTGCAATACAAACCGCATATAAACTATTTAAAGACAGCAACCCTTATATGATTTTATTTGGACACACCCATACTCCCTTTTCTGGCTTATATAATGGAGTAAAAATGTTTAATCCAGGGAGTTGTGCTTCGGGAACTGTGGGAATATTGACAGTGGGCCTTAAAGAAATAAAATCAAAAATAGTATCTGTTAAATAATAACTTTTATAAGTCAGCATTTATACCTTATAAATTGCCCAATTTATAGCTTTTTCTGTTAAAATTCAGCCAAATAGACAATGTGTATAACTATGTGTTTTTCCTATTATTTTAAATAAAACACCTTATAAATATGGCACTTTACTCTGTTGATAGCTTGTTGAAAATTGTTGGATTTATGTGGAAAACCTATTTATGGCTCATTTTGAGACACTCAGAAAAGCTTATTTTTATGCTTCTTTATTTGGAGTCCTGATAATACTAAAAGCTGGGACCACGCTTTTATCTGAAAGTTTTACAAAATATACGCTGTCGTGTTTGGTATAAACTTCTTCAAGCATTTCACTATTGTAAACCGCCTCCACTTGCGCTGGGAAAAAGTTTCCATTTGGCAAAAGGACTTCCACAGCATCCCCAGTTCTAAAAGTATTTTTCGCCATAGTTTTTATAATCCCTTTTCCTTCTTCCAGTGCATACGCCGCCAGAGTAAAAGTAGAAGTGTAATAGGAAGTTTTAAAATTTTGATTAAGCGTGCCATCTGGAAAATAAAAGCCTCGTGTATATTCCCTGTGCGAAACTTTTTCCAGTTCTTTATAAAGGGCATCGTTATATTTGTAAGTTTTTGGATTTTGAAGATATTCGGTAATAGCTTTTTTATATACTGCCGTGGTCACTGCCGCATAATGTGCGCTCTTCATTCTGCCTTCTATTTTAAAACTATCTATTCCTATCTCCACAAAGTCCTGCACCCTGTCTATCACGCATAGGTCTTTTGAATTCATAATATAAGTCCCCCTGCCATCTTCTTCTATGGGCAGATACATTCCGCGCCGTTTTTCTTCCATAAGCGTATAACTCCACCTGCAGGACTGGGCGCAGTCTCCTTGATTGGCATCCCTGCCTTTTAGATAATTACTCAAAAGACATCTGCCTGATAAAGCGATACATATCGCGCCGTGTACAAAAAGTTCCAGTTCCATATCAGGGACCTGTTGTCTTATTTCTTTTATCTCATCAAAAGACAACTCTCTGGCAAGAATTATGCGTTTTGCTCCCATATCTCGCCAGGCGCTCACTGTCTCGTAATTTACATTATTTGCCTGCACAGAAATATGTTTTGGAATATCAGGTGCGGTCTTAGCGGCAATGTTAAAAACTCCCAAGTCAGCTATTATCATTCCATCCACTTTAAGAGAGTTTAGATAAGCAAGATAGTCTTTTATGGGCCCTATATCTTTATTTCGTGGGAAAATATTAACTGTGATATATATTTTTTTATTTAAGGCGTGAGTATATTCCACGGCGGCTTTAAGTTCTGTCTTTCCAAAGTTGCCTGCGGAATAACGCAACCCATATGCCTCTCCCGCGGCATATACGGCATCTGCGCCATAGGCGAGCGAAAATTTTAGTTTTTCAAAGGTACCGGCAGGAGCTAATATTTCAGGTGCTTTCATAGACCCTCGTTTACTGGATTATATTTCTTTTCTTTCAATTATGGCCTGTCCTAAAGTCGCTTCATCCGCATATTTTATATCAGACCCGCTTGGCAGACCTTTTGCCAACCGCGATATTTTTACGCTTGTATTTATTTGTCGTACCGCATCAGCCACATATAGACAAGTGGCATCGCCTTCTACAGTATGATTTATCGCGAGGATTATTTCTTTTACTTTTGAAGTGAGGTTGGCTTTTTCTGCAGTTTCACGAATTTTAAGATTTTCAGGAAGCACATTGTTTAAAGGATTTACCAACCCGTGCAGGACAGCGTAGTAGCCATTATATTTTCCAGTGCGTTCCACCGTAATCACATCTTCAGGCCCTTCCACCACGCATAACAGAGAACCATTTCTTTCAGTATCTGCGCATATTTCGCAGATCGGCTCGGAACTTACATTAAAACATTTCTTACACCACCCAATATCTTTTATTCCGAGAAGCGCCGCTGAAAAGGTTTCCGAAAAAGTCTGCCCGCGTTTTAGAATATACAAAGAAATTCTTTCGGCCATTTTTGGCCCTACACCTGGAAGCTTACTTACTTCGTTGATAAGTTTTTGAAGTGGATATGGATAATTATACATTTAATCAAAACAGCCCCGGCATTCCTATGCCGCCGGTGATTTTTTTCATTTCAATTTCATTCATTTCTTTGGCTTTATTTAGCGCTTCATTTACTGCCGCTAAAAGCAAATCTTGAAGCATTTCTGTATCTCCTGAGGTCACCAGCTCTTTTTCTATTTTCACGCTGATTATCTGGTTTGCCCCATTGGCAACCACGACTACAGCCCCACCGCCCACTGCGGCTTCTACGGTTTTATCTTTTAGGTCTTCCTGTGCCTTTAACATTTTTTCCTGCATTTGCTGGGCTTGTTTCATCATTTGTTGCATATTTCCCATATTTCCCATTCCACCGCGCATATCTTGCCTCCTATAAAATATTTATTACTTCAGTTCTAATGGTCCTCTACTTACTCATTTAATATTTTTTTTAACTTCTATGTTGGTAATGTTAAAATACTTTTCCAATTTTTTTATTATAGGAATGTTTTTAGCTTCGTCTGCGCTGACTTCTTTTTTAACTGCATAATTTTTTTTATACTCATCTTTTGTGCGAACCACAAGTTTAAAATCTTTTTTGAACTCTTCTTTTAAAACAGCTTTTATACTTTCAGAGTGGGTTTTCATAAAATCAGATGAAAAACTGGAATCGCCTATTATTTCAAGTTCGGGCGCAGTGTAACTCATAATTCCAGCCACCGCCAGCATTTGTACCAAGTCATCAGACAGGTTCATATTTTTGGCTCTGGTTATGACATTGTCATCCCATTTTGAAGCAATAATCTCTTTTGTTAGATTTTTTATTTCTACCTCTTCTTCTATATCTTCTATTATAAGCCCGTGCGCGGGTTTTTCTTCTGGCATAACAGGGGAAGCTTCATTTTCATTTATAACTATTTCTTCCTCTTCTTGTACTTCGGGTATTTTTGTCTCCACAGGACTTTCCACCACAGGCAACACCGGTGGGGTTTTTTCTATTTCAGCTACTACTACCTTTTTTTTTTCTTCGTTTTTCACTACCACCGGCATAGGTATAAAGGCTTCAGGATTTTCCATAGCCCCCAACACTGCCTCGGCGACAAAAGCTTCTATTACTATTCCTGGCGCGTGTGACCGCATCACAAGCAATTCCACATCCATAGCTTTGTCTATAAGCAAAAGTATTTGTTGTATCCCTGTCTCAGCCGCCAATTCCTTTAACAGCAAATACTCTTCATCTCCCACCACAAGCATTTCCCTCATATCCACTGTTCTTATTATCATTATGTTGCGTAACTGTTCTATCATATCTTTCATAAAATTTTTCAGTTCAAACCCAGCTTCTATTATTTCTTCAGTTATTCCTAAAGCAGTTTTTATGTCTTTCCTTATTATCGCAGTCAGGAGCTTATTTAAAGTCCCGCTCTCCACATTACCAAGCATTTCTTTTGTCATTTTAGTTGTAAGCTTTTTTCCTTGGGCAAAAGTGACTGCCTGATCAAAAAGTTTTTGGGCATCGCGCAAAGCGCCATCAGAGGCCTTTGCTATCGCCTGTAGGGCTTCTTCTTCATATTCAGTTTTTTCGCCAGCGGCGATTTTTTTCAAATTTATTACAGTATTTGCCAGCGACATTCTTTTAAATCTAAAATGCTGACAGCGAGAAATTATGGTTTGTGGAATTTTATCAGGGTCAGTAGTCGCAAACACGAAAATCACATGTGGGGGCGGTTCTTCTAAGGTCTTTAATAAGGCATTAAAAGCGCCAGTAGAAAGCATATGCACTTCATCAATAATATATATTTTATATGTCGCATTGGCGGCACCAAACCCTACCCGTTCACGCAGTTCTCTAATGTTGTCCACGCTGTTATTTGAAGCACCATCTATTTCTATTACATCTAAAGATGAGCCGCCAGCGGTCTCTATACAATTTGAACACACTCCACAAGGAATAACAGTAGGGCCTTTTTTACAATTCAAAGCCTTTGCCAGTACTCGCGCCGTAGTAGTTTTTCCCACGCCTCGCGGTCCAGAAAAAATATAGGCCTGCATTACCCGGTTGAGTTCAATAGCACGCTTAAGCGGAATTGTCACCTGTTCTTGTCCAATGATATCTTCAAAGACCTGAGGCCTCCACTTGCGGGTGTAGGCGGTGTAATTTTTGTCCAAAGTTTTACCTCAATTAAATTAGTTTTTTACTTTTAATACTTTTTGACTTAAAGAGTTTTAAAGGCCAGGCACCTGATAACACCTCCCGGACATCCCTTACCGCTGCTCCCTTCCGGGCCTGACGGATTTCAAGAGCCGATGAGCGCATCAGACCTGGCCCTTAAAACAATTACTACTTAAACCTTTTTATATTAAAACCTATATCTAATAAGTGCAAAAAGCGCTTTAAACCCATCTGACGCTTTTATTTTTTTTCCTTCTTCATAGCCCCTGCCGTAAAAGTTTATCGGGACTTCATATATTTTATATTTATGTTTAAACACAAAAGCCGTCATTTCCGGTTCTATCTCAAAGCCATTGGAGTTTAGCCGCATTTCCTTGACAATAGAGGTCTTGAACATTTTGTAACAGGTTTCCATATCTGTAAGTATAGTATTATAGAGCACATTGGTCACAAAGTTTAGTATAATATTCGCCAAAAAGTTCAAAAAAAGAAAAGCCCTGTGTTGCCCTAAAAATCTTGAACCATAAACCACATCCGCATTTCCACGCATTAAGGGTTCAAGTAAATGTTTATAGTCCTCTGGGTCATATTCCAAATCAGCATCCTGAATAACCGTATAATCCCCACACGCCCTTTGAAAGCCCACACGCAAGGCACTACCTTTTCCTTCATTTTTTTTCTTTAAAATAAGTTCTATGTTTTTATTTTTTTTTACGACGCTTTTAAGCAGTTCGCGTGTGCCGTCCGTAGAAAAATCATCCACTATAATAATTTTTTTATCAAAGCCGGCTATTTTTACCTTTTGGACTCTTCTTATTATTTCAAGAATCGTCTTTTTCTCATTATAGACAGGCATAATCACGCAAAGCAGTTTCTTTTTAGCCATTATTTATCCTTTTTTGAGACAAGCTTTTCGCTGTATTTTAAAAATAACACCACTATAAGCACAATATACAGGCCAATAATCAAATGTTGTGGGTTGATTTTATCACGGAAGGAAGGCAAAAGCCATAAAAAATAGGCGCCGACTTTTCCAAGCGCAGTATATATCTTATCTTTTGTGGCAGCGTAACGCAAAAAAGGAAGCCAAAATAAAATAAAAGATATTCCCACACTCGTTATAAACAGCCCTTTAAAAAGTTTTGTTTTTTCAAAGTGGGTTTCTTTTATAAAGTATCCCGCATATAAAATGAAAATACCCACCAGTGGTACCATTTGCCGCGCAGGAGTCATAGACCCTGTCCAGTCATTCCATACTAAAAACAAACTAAAATACGGTAGCCCTGCCACCAAGGGTAATAATTTTTTATATGCTTTGTGTTTTACCACAAGCATTACTCCCCAGACAAAAGTAATCAAAAGAATATTATAAGTAAAAAGTCCGAAATCTCTGTCAAACAATATCGCGAAAAAAGCTTTTGCAGAATGCGCCGCACTGAAAACAAAATAAAAAGAGGAACTGACACATATGCTCACGAGGGCAAAGGGCGCAAAACTACCGTATATGGCATAATAAAAACCCACAAACAACCCTGCGATTATTGTAAGCAATCCCAAATTACCTGCTTCCTTTTTTACTCTAAAAGCCGCGTTTTTTATTACTGCCGCGTAATACCATATAAATAGCACTACTGAAAAAATAAAAAGCTTTGAGTGAAACCACGGCAGAACCGCGAGACAGAAAAATAACAATAAACTATTTTTATTTTTATCATAAAAATACAAAAAATAAATACCATACAAAATCATAAGGGCTGCAGGAATTTCAGTCAAAATAAGGGAAGAGACTGCTGAGAAAGGCAAGCTCACTCCAGCCAGTGCAGCAAAAGTCGCACTCCCTTTCCAATAATCAGTAAACCTATTTAAAAATAGATATAACAGGGCTATAAGCAGTGCCGCTAAAAAGTTTATTACTAACTGTGTGCCATACCTGCCGCCGATTTTATAAAAGACCGCGATTATTGCTGGCAAGCCTGGACTGTGCATAGAATAAATCCCCTTGCCGTCTTTTCCAGCAGTATTGTGTATGTTTTTGTATTCCAACTCGGCAGGATAAAACTCCAAATAAGTTTTTTGAGTGACATAATCATTTTCTAAATTTACATCCAAATCCGTGCCAAGACTTTTTGCTATCAACAGATAGTGCGGTTCGTCCCCAGTAGGCGGATAGACCAAAGTCACATATGCTCCGGCTGATATAAAAAATATCAAAGCCGCTTTAAATAAAAGCACTGCCTTTTGTTTTTCGGTAAAATATATATCATTCTCATAAAGGCCCTTAATAAACTTTAGCGCGAATAAAAACAATGATAAAAGCCACATAAATCCAAGCATAAGCAGTAAGGTATACCCTGCCATATTTACATGGGTATAGCCCTTAAACGGCACATATACAAAGCCCAACATAGTCGGTGCCGCCGTGACCAGCTTGTCATACATTTTTAAAAAAATAGGCACCGCAAAAATTATTACTGCTGGCAATGAAAGGATAAGCGCGCAGTCCTTAAAATCTTTTTCCATATCCCCTTTAAAAGTCCTGAAAAATAACACCGCCGCCCCTGTCCAAACAAGCGTGTTTGCTATACTCCCTGCAAAAGCAAAACTTATTAAGTGTAAATAATTTATCCCTGCCACAGAAATCGTTTTATTATCAAAATGACATACGGCAAAATATAAACCTATTCCAAAAATACCGCCTGCCACCGCTGTAAGTACATTGTATATATATTGTTTTTTCATTTTTTATTTTTCCCGCTGGCTTTTTTTAAAGCCGCATAATAGGCAGGCGGTCTTATACCAAGCACATAGACCTGCACTTTTTTCCTACCCCATTTAAAAGCTTCTTCACTGGTGTTATAACACAGGTCTATTCGCTTTCCCTTTATATCTCCACCAGTGTCTCCCGCCCAGGCAAAGCCATACCCTTCTATATAAAGTAATGACCGCAGAGAAATTACTTTTGGGTCCACCGCAGCTATGCCACGCCTTGCCCGCCAGCCCAAGTATGTGACGCCTGCGTTTTCCAAACCATTGGCTTCAGGAGAAGGGTCATATGCCGTAGCTTCCAACCTATATGATGCCAAGGCATAAGTGACAGGGTTGACTGTAATGAAATTGGCTTTCTTTCCCAAGCCCTTTATGACAAGCCCTTCTACTGGTTTTTTTATAAATTTGCTTTCATATTTTTTTATTGATATTATTTTTTTTCCAAAAATTGACATTTCTTCAAAAACAGCTTTTTTAATTCCAGCCTTCCCCTCTTTTAACCAAATAGTCCAACCCTCTTTAATCAAATAAGATTTTTTTATTTTCATTCCGCCGGGCTCGGATAAGTTTTGTATAGTGTTGGTCTTAGACACAAAAGGAAGGCAAACTCCCAAAGAAAGCCATAAAATAAAACCTGCCATTAGTCCCGTGGCAAAAACCTTGTCTGCCAAAGTTTCACGCATGTTAGGTAATAATGAGTTTACGCGAGGTGATAGAGTAGACATTGTGAATTCCTGTCTTTCCTTTCAGGACTACTGGTTCCAATTTTACCACCGTCACAAAGTCCTTTACAAGTACATAAATATCATCACTGATAAGCACCTGTCCTGCTAAGGCATTATGGCATAACCTGCTTGCAAAATTTATAGTATCCCCTATGGCAGTGAACTCCATTCGTTCATCAGACCCCATATTCCCGACTATGACTTCTCCTTTGGCAAGGCCTATTCCTAACCCTATGTTCAGATTTGGATCTATTTTTTCTGCCCATTTTTTTTGAAGACTTTCAAATCTGGTCTGTATTTCCAAAGCGGCTGTCAAAGCCCCATCATATTCCATATAATTAGCATATCCCGCTGGCTCGTCAAAAATGGCAAAAATCGCATCCCCTATATATTTATTTACACTTCCTTTGTGCGCTGTGATTATCTTCGTGGCTTCCGTAAAATAATCATTTAAGATTGAGACGACCTTGTCTGGCGGCTGGCTTTCCGTCATAGGAGTAAAGCCCCTGACATCTGAAAAAAATACAGTCACTTTCTTTTTCCTCGCCCCAAGAAAAATTTCATTTACATCCCTCTCGTGAATCTGTTTGGCAAGTGCTGGATCCAGATATTTTTCACAGACCATATGTAATTTATCTTTTTCTTTTTTAATATCCAAATAATTATATAGGAGGGCTTTAAAAAGTTTTTCACTCTCAGCAATATTCTCATAAAAGTTCCTTTTTTTATTTGCTGTAAAGGTCCTCGGTAAAAGTTGTTTGTTTTTCATTTCATTTACAAAAGCCGCAAGTGTTTTTTCCCCGTAGTAAGTCAGGATTAAAATTCCAAATAAAATTATAAAGATTCCCAAATAGAATATTCCAGTCACCATAAGTGCACCTATTTTTCCCCATATAATAGTGGTCTCAAAAAAGCTCGAAATAACGCCATACACAGGAAAAAAACCAAAAGCCGCGATAATCCCGGTAAATATTCCCAATAAAATAACAGCGCCTATATTAAAAAATGCTTTAGACGGTTTTTGTAACATAGCGCTCCTTTTTTAAAATTAGTTATACCTCAAACATAGCCTTAGCTTTTTTAAAAGTAAACTCTTTAAAATTATGTATTGTAATATCGGCGCCGCGCAGGATGTGAGTCAAATCTCGGTTTACGGCGACACATTTTATTTTGGCATTTTTCGCGGCATCTATGCCCAGTTGGGCATCTTCAAAGACTATGCAATTTTCAGGTTTAAGTTTGAGTTTTTTTACCGCGAGAAGAAATATCTCAGGATGCGGTTTTCCTATTTTTAAATTAGCGCCTTCCACTTCAGCATCAAATATGTCATAAAGCCCGAGGCGTTTTAAAATAGGAATTGAGTTTCTGCTGGAAGAGGCCAGCGCCAGCTTGATATTATTTTTTTTAAGCTCTTTGATAAACTTGACCGTGCTCAAAAACACCTTTACTTTTTCTTTGGCGAGAAGCGTCTGAAAGACCTTTTGTTTTTCATCACAGACAGCTTGGATTTGTTTAGCCGTTGCGTCCGGCATTATGGTCACAGCACCATTGATTCGCGGTTTTCCGTCAATTTTTTTCTTAAAATCCGCCTGAGTAAACTCAATCCCATATTTTATAAAAACTTTTTTCCAAGAAAGATAATGGATATGTGCTGTATCTATTATAACTCCATCCACATCAAATATCGCGCCTTTAAAAACCGGTGCCGAAAACTTTTTGGGGCTTACGCCTTTTAATTTTTTCATTGTATATCCCTGCCTTTACGCACACCGTTACCCGCGGCTGCTATATGTCTAAATTTTTCACATCCAGCGCGTGTCTTTCTATAAACTCTCTGCGGGGTTCCACTGCATCGCCCATAAGCACCGTAAACATTTCTTCCGCTTTTACTACATCTTCCAGCGTGACCTGAAGCATATGTCTGGTGTCTGGATTCATAGTGGTGTCCCAAAGTTGTTCAGGGTTCATTTCTCCAAGACCTTTATATCTCTGCATATTTAACCCATCTTTCGCTCTGGCTTTTATGAACTCCACAAGCTCTTTTATCGAAAAGAGTAGGGTCTCTTCTTTGCCTTCCAGTAATTTGAAAATAGGACGCAATTTTTCTTTTTTATCGCCTTTGTTTTTCTCCACTTCCATTACTTCCAGTTCCTCTTCAAACAATTCGGTCGCATCCATACCTTTAGTTTCAAGTTTTTTAAGTAAATTTTCCAACATTCTTATTTCAGCTACTTCTTTTAAGTCCACCACTTTTATTTCTTCGAGCTTTCCTGATTTCAAAAGCGCCATTTCTTCTTCAATGTTTTTGGCTTTTAACTTTGGAACCATTTTTTTTGCTATTTTTATTACTTCTTCTTCCGAATAAGCATAAAGCGTTTTTTCTTTTGAACTCACTTCAAAAGTCGGCATTTTAGAAAAACCACTTCTTGCTTCCACATAGTTAAACAAGTTTATTCCACTTTTTTTAATTTTAGGAATTATATGTTCCAGTTCAATTATGTCATTTAACACATCTTTAAAGTTCGCTTCAGAAAGTTCTTTGTCTTTGCCTTTACGCGATAATTGCACCAGTTTTAAACCAGAAATCCCTTCCTGAATTAAATACACATTCATTTCCTTATCATCCAGCAAATATCTCTCGCTTTTCCCTTTTTTTACTTTGTAGAGAGGTGGTTGCGCTATGTAAATATAGCCGGCTTCAAGCAAAGGTTTTGCCTGCCTGAAAAGAAAAGTCAAAAGAAGAGTTCTTATATGTGCACCATCCACATCCGCATCTGTCATTATTATCAGTTTGTGATACCGTGCTTTGGAAATATCAAAATTTTCAGACCCAACGCCCGCACCTATGGCTGTAATGATAGTTCTGATTTCTTCATTTACAAGCACCTTGTCTATACGGGCTTTTTCTACATTTAAAATTTTACCCTTTAAAGGCAATATCGCCTGTGTTCTTCTGTCACGACCTTGCTTGGCTGAGCCACCGGCGGAATCGCCTTCCACTAAAAAGAGCTCAGTTAAAGTGGGATCGTCTTCTGAACAGTCAGCAAGTTTTCCTGGCAGACCTCCGGAATCAAGCGCGCTTTTGCGTCTGGCTAAATCTCTGGCTTTTTTTGCCGCCTCTCGAGCTTCTGCCGCACTGAGAGCTTTTTGAAGAATCTTCCTCGCTTCTGAAGGTTCTTCTTCAAAATATGCCACAAGTCTTTCATAGAGTATGGAGTTTACAATTCCTTCCACATCCGAGTTTCCGAGTTTTGCTTTGGTCTGGCCCTCAAACTGTGGGTCAGGCACTTTTACACTTACTATAGCAGCTATGCCTTCTCTGACATCGTCGCCCTGTATGACTACTTTTTCATTTTTTATAAGATTATTTTTTCTCGCATAAAAAGAACAGGCCTTTGTGAGCGCTGTTTTAAAACCGGAGAGATGTGTCCCACCTTCAGGGGTTTTAATGTTGTTTACAAAAGTAAGCACATTTTCTGAGAACCCGTCATTATACTGGATTGAGACTTCCACCACTGTCCGTTCTTTTTCCCCATATACATAAAAGGGCTTTTTATTAATTACTTGTTTGCTTTTATTCAAATGTTTTACAAATTCTACTATTCCACCCTCAAACTGAAACTCATCAGCGACCACTTCATCGCCGCGCTCATCTTTTATTTTAATTTTTACGCCTTTGTTTAAGAAAGCCAGTTCTCTTAACCTATTGGCGAGGGTCTCATAACTATATTCTGTAGTGTCAAATATTTTGGCATCGGCTTTAAAAATTACTTTGGTTCCTGATTTTTTTGCTTCTCCAATCTGCTTGACTGGATTTTCAGGTACGCCTCGGTTATATTTCTGAAAATATACTTTTCCATCTCTGCGGACTTCTACCTCAAGCCATTCTGATAGCGCATTTACGCACGATACACCCACGCCGTGCAAGCCGCCTGAAACTTTATACGCATCGTGGTCAAATTTTCCACCCGCATGCAACACAGTCATAACTACTTCAAGTGCGGATTTTTTCTGCTGTTTGTGAAGTTCTACTGGAATTCCTCTGCCGTTATCCGTGACTGTAATACTATTATCAGCGTGAATAATTACATCAATATCACTCGCATACCCAGCCATAGCTTCATCTATGGAATTGTCCACTACTTCGTATACCAAGTGATGCAAGCCTGCCGAAGCTGTGCTCCCAATATACATAGCAGGTCGTTTTCTGACGGCTTCAAGCCCTTCTAAAACAGTTATCTGGTCGGCTGTATATGCCGCCGCGTTTTTATCCCGCGGAGTTTCAGAAACATTTTCTTTATGCTCTTCAAAAAGCCCTGCTTGTTGTTTTCCGGCTTTTTTTATTTCTTTCGCCGCTGGTACCGGCTTCACTGTCTTTTTAGTTTTTTCTTTATCTTTCTTTGCCATTTATTTCCTCCTCAAATCTTTCAGCTCTTTTTATGAGCCTTCTTGATGATATTTTTGTGGAATAGCATCTTTGTTCTTTATTATTACTACTTACAACAAAACCTCGCGGCTTTTCCATTTTATTTCTGAGCGCATTATTCGCATCCATTTTTTCAAGATACTCTGCTGCACATTTTTCAACTCTAAAAATACCAATCACCCGCGACATAGGAAGCAGAATTTTGTCTCCTATATGTAAACCCTCGTTCATTGTTTAAGCCTTGTCTTTATTTCTTTTATTTCTTCTGTTTTCAAAAAGGCATTTATTTTATTTATCAGGTCTTTCTTTTTATATGTAAGTTCATTCATTATAATGCTATTTTCCACAGCTAAAAACAAAACCCCATCTTTTACCTTGTAAGGCAGGGTGTTTTTAGCCTCTGTTTTCCCCACCAGTTCTTCCCATTTTTCTACAAGCGTGTCTATGGTTTTCGTTTTTCCAAACCCTATTTTTTTTTCAAATTCTGGTAAAAATTTCTTTATATAGTCCATTAGTTTCTCCCATCGGCCGATAAGAACAAAGGCAAATCAAAATATATAATCGCCGAAATTGATAACAAGGGCCAAGAGACAAGCCCGCGTTTAGAGGCTATACAATTATAAGCCAATTCCGCTTTTGCCGACATATACTGTAAAACACACCATTCTATTCCCACGCCCGCAAGGCCAGCCGCATAAGTGTCGTTTATTTTAAGCGTATTGCCTGCCGGATATTTGTATTTTTCTGAGATAATTCCCAGCCCGCTTCCCACCTTTACATAAGGCAGTAATAAGGAATTTTTTTTATAACCAATATATGCTGATAAGTCCAACAAAAGTTGGCTAAACTCCATAGAATAATCATATAATGCTTTATTTTTATTTCCCAGCGTACCTACAGTCCCCTCCACTCCAATTAAAAGCCAGGAGTTTAGGTTTATGTTAAACTCTGCAAAAAAGCCCTTTGAAAGACCACTGCTCTCTCCTAAATACTTTGGAGACACTGGTATAAGTGCCATAGCGCCAGCGCCAAAGCCCACCCTGCTGACTTCGGCTTCTGGTTTTTTTTGTGTCAAAAATTTTTTCACTTGCGCTGTAAAAACTTCTGGCGGTTGCCAAGTGTTAAGGTGTTCCGCCACAAAGGGTTTATAATTTACCAATCCCACCTGTGGGTTTTTAGTTTTATCAAATATCAGTTTATTTATTGTGGCTTCATCTCCCGTGCCCCAATAATTATTTTGCGCGCCGATGTCTATCGTACTATAATTTGTAAAGTTTAAACCATTGCCTTCAAAGTTATTTCCATCAATGCGCTGTTTCAAAGTTTTCTTTATATATACCGCAAAACGGTTATTTACGAAAGTGTTTCCAATCAAAGCATAGTTCGCATCCTCTGCCTCTGTGTACACTCCGTAAGTGTTGTTATAAAAATAATTATCTTTTATTGTCACTTCCGAAAAAGGAAAGATTTCTACTCCAGTAGAGTTTAAAATATAATTATTATTCAAAAGGAGGCGGCTATCCTTTATTACTATTCCACCGCGCACCATAATTGCAAACTCTATCTGATTGGTGTATTTTCCTTCCAACTGAATACCTTGATAAAAGGCCTCTCCATCTTTAGGCAAAAACTGTACTGGCTTTGTCGGCAGGCCGTTCGCATAAAAGGCCCCTTTTATGACAAGCACCGCACCTTTTTCAAAGAGCACCACTGTTCCCGGATACACTGTGATAGAAGCATTTTCGCCGACTGTCACTGTATCTTTTATAATATATGGTGAGTTTGCTGGCGTCCATTTTTGTACATTTTCTATCTCTTGTGCCACTATTGTTTCAATGGTCGGCTCTGGCGCACACATTGCTTTTTCAGCCACGCCAAACAAAGCCCAAAAAATTACGCTTAAAAGGTATATGCCATTTTTGTTTTTCATATATTTAATAAAGTTA
>CAILUR010000237.1 GCA_903837445.1 uncultured bacterium
TCTTCAGTCTTGAAATGAGCGCTTTGGATTTGACACGAAGACTCGTGGCGCTTGGGGCAAAAGTGGATATAACTCGTCTTAGAAGCGGAAAATATACCACAAGCGATGAGAATGAAAGAATAAGAACGACGCTGGGAATCCTCTCGGATGCGCCGATTCTTATGGACATAAGCGACAACACGGTGCTTGATATCAGGGCAAAAGCGCGAACAGCTCAGGCAAAATTAAAAAGAGACGGAAAAAATCTTGATCTCATAATAGTAGATTACCTACAGCTTATTCGTGCGCCAGAAGGTAAAGAATATTTGAGACAAAATAGGGAGCAACAAATTGCTTTTATTTCAAGGTCGTTGAAACTTTTAACGAAAGAAATAGATTGTCCTGTAATTGCTTTATCCCAGCTTAATCGTGAGCCGGACAAACGCGAGCGACCAATGAAGTCATACGGCAAAGGCGTAGAGGGGCAGGAAAAAGAAAAGAAACAACCGCCAAGGCTTTCGGATATTAGAGAGTCGGGTGCCATAGAGCAGGATGCGGATGTAGTTATGTTTATTGACCGCGACAGCGACCCGAAACTGAGAAGAGAACACATAGCACAGATAAATGATTATAAAGAAGTAATAAATTGCCGACTTATAATTGCCAAAAATCGTAATGGACCGCAGGGAGAACAGGAGATTGCCTTTATTCCTTCGCTTACTTTATTTGTAGAAATGGCAAAAGAAACAAAAGATACCAGTGTGCCCGGTGCTTTCTAATGAAGAAAAATGCGGGCATAAAAAAATATACCGCTTGGGCTGAAGTAAATTTAAAAGTACTGGCTGACAATTATAAACTGATTAAAAAAGCCGCTGGCGGAAAACGCGTGATTCCTGTGGTAAAAGCCAATGCGTATGGGCACGGGATAACAGTGGTGAGTGCTTTTTTTGAAGAACAGCTCGGAGTGGACTATATCGCTGTGGCACGAGTTTCAGAAGCGGTGTCTTTGCGCGAGGCCGGAATAAATAAGACAGGAATTATTGTGCTCGGTGGCTTTGTGCCGGGGGAAGAAGAAGAAATTTTAAAATATAGGCTTGAACCCTCTGTCTCATCTGTGAATGCCATAAAACTCCTAAGCAAAGCCGCTGTAAAAGCGGGAAAAAATGCCAATGTACATATTAAAATAAATACAGGAATGAATCGGCTTGGGGCACGAGTCTCAGACGCCCCTGCTCTGATAACCGAAATAAAAAACTCTCCTCGCATGGTGCTTAAAAGTGTTTATACCCATTTTGCAAACGCGGATATGGCGGGAGACAAGTTCACTCAAGTACAGATACAAGCCCTGCTAAAAATAAAACCTCTCGTGTCGGGAAGAGTTTTTTTTCATAGTGCAAATTCCGCTGGAATAGCCAAATACCCACAGGCGCATATGGATGCAGTAAGACCGGGGATAATGCTTTACGGCTCTTATACGGATCCTGAAATGAAAGCCAAAATAAAAGTAAAACCTGTTATGACCATAAAGGCAAGAGTCCTGCATACTGCCACACTGAAAAAAGGCGAAGCCGTTAGTTATGGTGGACTTTACAAAGCCAAAAAAAATGAAAGAATAGCGATAGTGGGCATAGGTTATGGGGATGGCTATCGCAGAGATTTTACTGGAAAAGGATATGTCATAATAAAAGGAAAGAAATGTCCAGTGTTGGGAAGAGTCTGTATGGATCTTATCACGGTGCGGGCCGCGGGGAATATTAAAACTGGAGATGAAGCAATTATTTTTGGAGGGGACGAGACTGGTTTTATAAGCGTGGAAGAATTGGCGGATATGATAGGCACTATTTCGTATGAACTTTTTACTGGAATCGCGGAAAGAATCCCAAGGATTTATAAATACTAATAAGTCACGGGATTAGAATAATCATAAAAAATATGAAGTTTAAAGTTCTATTGAGGATCAAAAATTAGGAGTCGGAGTAAATGATAATAATCGGGATTGATCCTGGTACTGCGCGTATGGGGTACGGGGTGATAGAAGTGAAAGGTGGGGTTTCAAAAGCTTTGAACTATGGGCTTATAGAAACTTCAAAAGATATGGTTATGCCAATGCGTTTGAAAAAAATATATGATGCCTTAACCGGAATAATAGCAAAGTCAGGCGCAAGTGAGTTTGCTATAGAACAGTTATTTTTTAATACAAATGTGACTACGGCGATAACAGTAGGGCAGGCCAGAGGCGTGGCTATTCTGGCGGCAGCAAATGCTGGACTTGAAATATTTGACTATACGCCTTTACAAGTAAAAATGGCCTTGACCGGATATGGCAGGGCTGATAAAAATCAGGTGCAACAAATGGTGAAATTACTTTTAACTTTAAAAGCAATTCCGAAACCTGATGACACAGCGGATGCTTTGGCCATAGCCCTTTGCCACGCAGGCTCGAGAAAACTTAACAAACTGAAAAATGCTAAGAAGGAGTAAAAATGTTTGATTTTATTGAAGGAAGTCCTGAAAAGCTGACACCAAATCACGCAGTAATAAATGTGGGGGGAGTGGGTTTTGGAGTCTCTATTTCGACTTCTTCTTACGAGGCGTTAAAACTTGAACCAGGAAAGATTAAACTTTTTACATACTTGCATGTGCGTGAAAATGTACTTGAGCTTTACGGGTTTGTCAGGATAGAGGACAAGGAAATATTTTTAATGCTTATGGAAGTAAACGGAATTGGTGCTAAATCCGCAATGAATATTTTAAATAAAATAACCGCAGCACAACTACAACGCGCTATTGCTTCCGAAGATTCGAAAACTCTTATGAAAATACCTGGACTTGGCGGGAAAAAAGCGCAAAGAATTTTATTGGAACTTAAAGATAAATTTAAAAATGTAGATTTTGCTGAAGATGGAAAAGGCGGAACTATGGACGAAGAGGATGAATATGTGGAGGCGCTGGCCTCGCTTGGATTTAATTACACACAGGCCAGAGAAGCGTTGCGCAAGGCAATGAAAGAAGTGAAAAATCCTAAAAATAAAGAAGCAGTAATAAAAGAAGCGCTCAAAAGGTTGGCTAATAGATGAAAGAAAAAAATGAAAAAA
>CAILUR010000238.1 GCA_903837445.1 uncultured bacterium
AAAAGCTGCCGCCAACAAACCCACCAATATAAGGGCAATGCCATAATCAGAAGCAGGATTATATTTAATATAAACCCCTGTCATAAGCGCCGATACGGTCGCACCCAGGCTCCTCATATTTACATCCTTTGAATCCTTATTGTTTAGGCTATTAATAATTATAATTTTATCTGCCAGGTCAGTCATAGGCATTGTCAAAACAGTGGAAAGTTTCAAGGCCTCCCTGTGCTGACTTTCTGAAATTATTATGTCGCCATACTTGGACAGTGGCGCACTAACTATACTGCCTATCCGCAAAAACCTTCCATCTATAGAAATTTGATCTCTTGTGAGACGATAGTATTTTCTTACCGCTTCTACTGCCGCCCCAGCATAAATCTGATTTTTATGTTTGAACACGAGTGGCACTCTATAGGGGTAATAGCGATATTCCCTAAAAAAGCCCGGAGTTTTTACCGTCTGCCATACTTTCAAACTTTTTATTTTTAGATAATCATACTCGTGAAATTTTAAGGTTCCTGAATATTTATCAAAGTACGAGAAAGCCGAAAGCCCAGGCACTTCCTCGCTTGGTTTTCCAGGAGCGACAAAGACCACGGGTATTATTGAGGAGGTCTCAGCCATTTTTAAAACAAACTCTTTATATTCCTGTTTTAAAATGGTGATGTCTTCAGGTTCCACTTCATCTAGATAGGGGTCTATTTTCATATTAAAAAGTTGGGGAAGAAAAAGGACTATGGAGTTTTGTGCTTCAGAGAGTTTATTTATCAGGTTGTTGTAGTCCTTCATTTTAAATACATCACTTACAAAAACTAAATTATCTGCCGCGCTAACTGGTTTGCAGACATTATCCATATTTTTAAAAACATAGGATTTTAACCTGTCATTAAAATAAAAATATGATAAAAACAACAACACGCTTATGCTTATAAAAAATAAATAATCTCGTATTTTCAAGTTTTCAGCCCTCGGTAAGAGGATTTATAAGGGCAAAAAGCCCTTATTAATAAGGATAATAACACAATTAAAATACCCTGTAAATACGAAAGTCCTCTCAAGTCCTTTAGTTTCGCTTTGCCACAGTATTATAAAATTAAGATAAAGAGGACTCTTTAAGTATCAACCTATATCTGGGATTTATCTTCAGTACTTTTTTCCAGACATTTTGTGCTTCACTTTCTTTTCCCCACGCCCTATAAATCAAACCGAGCTTATACATACACCACAAATCCATAGGTTCCTTATCCAAGCGTTTGAGCATATATTTTGTGGCATTCTCATAGTCCTTCATATTGAAATAACACAAAGCCTTTACATGGTCTCCACAACTCTCTGGACCTGTGGCGTTTGCCTTATCCCCCAATTTCATTGCCTCACTTATATTTATCCCTGCTTCGCAATAAATCAAACCTAAACCAGCGTAATTAATAGCTCTTTGTGGTTCTTTTTTTATCTGCTCATTTATGTATTTTTCCGCCTCTTTTACCAGAGCACTTACTTTATCTTTTCTTTTAGTCTCGTTCAAGACCTGCAACCTTGTAAAATATACTCTGATTTGAGAAGCTGAGTTGTCATCATCAGTCTTGTATTGCAAAGCCTCTCTTAAAGTTTCGTCGAGTCTTCCTTGCATATAAAGTGAGCTGATAATTCCCGCTTCTGCACTGCCTGTTTTCTCGCGTCTTTTAACGGCTTTTTCATATTCTATTTTTGCTTCTGGATATTTTCCTTGTTTTTCAAGTAAGCCACCACGAAAAAGATATGGTTCCGCCTTATCTGGAAGCAGGTCTACTGCTCTGTTATAATCATCCATACCTTTAGTTAGATTTCCTCTGCTACAATAATAACTTCCGCGAATACAATACATAAAGCCATCCCCATTATTAAATTTTATGGATTTGTTTATATCGGCTTCTGCTGTGCTAAACATCCCTTTTAAAACATATAGTTGCCCACGCGCGCCATACCCGCTTGCCTTGACTCTGTCCGATAACTCACATTTTATACTAAACGCAGTGTTATAATCTTCCAATGCCTTATCCAAAAGAAATTGTTTTTGAAGTTGAGACCCTCGCAAAATTAAAGCCAATGCCCTATCTGGATCAGACAAGCCTTTTTCTATGGCCTGTGTGAGTAAGGTCACAGATTTTTCAGCTTTGCGTTCCCGCGCAGCTGTCACACCTCTTGCAAAATAACTATCTCCTGGCATAGCAAATAAAATAAGCGGCCACAGAATGAGTCCTGTTAAAAAAACAGAGCGTTTATTGAACATATATACCTCGCATTTTTTAATTTAATCAAAATTATGCTAAAAACGAACAAAAACTACTCTTCTTTTTTTGTCTCCACAGTAGTTACGACAGGCACAGATTTTGTTATTGTTTTTATCGTTACTGTCCGGGTAGCCCTTACTGTCCGTATCCCATTTTTTCCATTATGGTGTGGCGTGGTCTTAGCATTTGTGGTGGATTTTACCGTTTTTATAATCTTGCCATCCATAAAACCTCCTAAAAAATTCATTTTTTACTTTGACATATTATAACAAAGCTGATAACTGTATTCAATAAATTAAAAACCAAAAATAGCGCTTTAAATTTTTGTTGCATTAAATATAGGGTTAATGTAAAATTATTATTCTAAATATATAATTAATAGTTTTACGGGGCAGTAGCTCAATTGGGAGAGCGCGGCGTTCGCAACGCCGAGGTCGTCGGTTCGATCCCGATCTGCTCCACCAAATAACAGAAGCCTCCGCCCAAACTGTTTACCCACCTCAACCTTATATGCGGAGAGATGGCCGAGTGGCTGAAGGCGAATGACTCGAAATCATTTGTGCTCGCAAGGGCACCGTGGGTTCAAATCCTACTCTCTCCGCCAGTAATAAAGACGCCTTGTTTATGTATTTATTTGACTATACTTTAACACTAAACGACTCTCTTGGAGGCGATTATGAAACATGTCGATGGTAAAAACAGTAAGTTTGCCGTAAAAATTTATACTCTCAGCACCTGTGT
>CAILUR010000239.1 GCA_903837445.1 uncultured bacterium
AGAGCCCGCGCTTGCTGTCGCTATTCAAAATTCGCCTGGAATATATGAAAAAGCTATGGAAAAAAATATTGTAATTTTAAGCCCCTCACTGCTAATTCCGGCACTGAGAATAGTGGCAAATATCTGGAAGTTTGAGGACCAAGACAAACGGGCTGGAGAAATAATTAAAAAAGCTGGAGACTTGTATGACAAGTTTGTCGGGTTCTTGACCAGTATGCAGGAGATAGGCGTCAAACTGGGTCATACACAAAAGAGTTATGAAGACGCTATGGGAAAACTTAAAGATGGTTCGGGGAATATAATAAAAAAAGTAGAAGGCCTAAAAGAAAGTAAAATAGTGTCTGCTAAGCAAATTCCAAAAAACTTATTGGAAGAATAAAAAAAGTGGAGGGTGTATGAACGAAATTTTTAAAAACTTGGCAATGGCAGGGGATATTTGGGTATTATACATTTTGGTTATCGCCAGTATTCTCAGTATCGCTATTATGATTGAACGCGGTATTGTTTTCGGAAAAAACAAAGGCAATCCAGCAGACCTTATGGACAAGCTCGGACAAAGTCTCGAAAAAAACGACATAAGTTCTGCGATAAAACTCGCTGAAAAGTCATCGCGGGTGGAAGCAAAAATCGCTTTGGAAGGGTTGAAAAGTATTCCCAAAGGCACGGCCTCTGTTGAAGAAGTTATGACTTCGTATTGGATAAGAGAAAAAATGAAACTGGAAAAAAACCTCATTATATTATCCACACTGGGCAACAATGCTCCGTTCATAGGGCTTTTTGGCACGGTCTTGGGCATAATAAAGGCCTTCAATGATCTCGCCCTCACTGGTCAGTCAGGAATAGCGGTAGTTATGTCGGGCATATCTTCGGCACTTATTGCCACGGCTTTTGGTATCTTGGTGGCTATCCCTGCGGTTATTGCAAACAATTATTATGTCTCCAGATTAAAACAAATACAGTCAAATTCGGAAAGCATTTCACACATATTACTGGCTTTCTTAAAACAAGAAAGGAAAGAAAAATGAAAACTGGAAATGATGAGGACTTGACGGTCTCGGGAATAAATGTAACTCCGCTCGTGGACATTACTTTGGTCCTGCTGATAATTTTTATGGTCACCGCTACCTTTGTCAGCGAGCAGGCGATAAATGTAAACTTGCCTAAAATAGAGAGCAGGGAAAAAGCACCACAGCCCGCGATAATTGTGGCGCTCGGCAAAGATGGCAAACTTAAAATGATGAAAAAAGAAGTGACTCTTGAAGAATTAATAAAACAAATGGCGGTAGAAACAAAAATTGATCCAAATGTAAAAGTGTTGTTAAAGGCACAAAAAGATTTACCGTATTTCAAAGTAGCAGAAGTTTTAGAAGCCATAAAGACAGGCGGAGTTATAAAGGTCGCGTTGGCGGTTGAAAGAAAATGAATTTGTTTAAAGGCTTTATTATCTCAATATTAATTCACGCGGCTTTGCTGGGGGCAGGGTTTTGGACTGTGAAAGTGTTAAATGCGAGAACTATGAGCGTTGACATTGATATGCGAGCGTCCTCTCTGATATTGCGGGCAAAAAATTCTCTTGGGAGCAGAAGAAAGAACACACTTGAGCCGTGGGTGTTGGCGGTAATGAAAAAAGCCGACCCGAAACCTGTCACTCAAACTGTGATTCCAGATGAAGTGAAAGTGGATGGTCCAGACAATGATAAAGATTTTGCTTATGTGGCGGCCTCAGCTCAAAGACCGGAATGGCTTGAGGGCTTTATCACAGATGCTGACTATCCGCAAAATGCCAGAGCCAGAGGAAAACAGGGCAGGGTAAAAGCGGAAGTTTTCTTATTAGCAAGTGGTGAGATAAAAGAAGTGGTCATAATGAACGCCACAGATCCATTATTTGCGAAAGCAGTAGAAGACAAATTGAGAAAAGCCAAGTTTCGTCCGGCCTTGGACTCCGACGGGGTGCCTATGAATGTGCGAATGATAATTCCTGTGAGCTTTAAACTGCAGTAGTTTTTTAAAAATAATAATTCCCAAGCATCCTTTCTCTCGCCAAAAACCACATTATCAAAGCGGATTATGGTTATTTCTTTTGACCTTTTGTTACTTTTGCGATATAATGCTTTTTATGACAACACAAAACAATGAAAATTTTTTCGGTTTAGGAATAGCACCTGGTCTGTTAGAAGTGATAGAAAAACTTAAATTCACCGTCCCTACACCAATACAACAAAAAGCAATCCCTTTAGCCGTTGAAGGCAAAGATGTTATTGGTATAGCGCAAACAGGTACAGGAAAGACTCTGGCTTTTGGAATCCCTATGATACAACGCCTCGCGCAAATGCCTGGCAAAGGGCTCGTCGTGGTACCTACCCGTGAACTCGCTATGCAGGTAAATGAAACTCTCGTAAAACTTGCTCCTACTTTTAAAATGAAAACAGCTGTTTTGATAGGTGGACAGTCAATGGTGCCACAACTCGCAAGCTTGCGCAACAATCCTACAATCATAGTCGCCACTCCAGGCAGACTCATAGACCATATGGAACGCAAAACAGTAAAACTAAATGATGTAAAAGTTTTAGTGCTTGATGAGGCTGACCGTATGTTGGATATGGGATTTTTGCCTCAGATAAATCAAATCTTAAGACAGGTGCCAAAAGAAAGACAGACTATGTTATTTTCTGCTACTATGCCATCAGATATAGTGCGTATTGCTTCAGCGCATATGAAACTTCCAGTGAGAACTGAGATAGCGCCACAAGGCACTATGGCGGAAAATGTTTCGCAGGAAATTTTTGTAGTAAAACCAGAAATGAAAAATCAAATACTAAATGAAATCTTAAAACAATATCACGGCTCAGTCTTGTTGTTCACCAGAACAAAAAGAGGCGCCTCAAAAGTGACTCGGTCTTTAAGAACTGCGAACCACTCAGCTGCGGAAATTCATTCTGACCGCTCTATGGGACAAAGAAAAGAAGCACTGGATGGTTTCAAATCCGGTAGATATCGTGTGCTGGTAGCGACAGACATAGCCGCCAGAGGTATAGATGTGTCGGGCATAGAACTGGTTATTAATTTTGATCTTCCAGATGAGGCGGGAAATTATGTGCACCGCATAGGCCGTACAGGCAGAGCAGGGTTAAAAGGGCACGCCATTTCTATAGCCACTCCGGACCAAGGTTCGGATGTCAGAGGTATAGAACAAATTATAAAAAAAGTAATTCCGCTTTCGGCACATCCGAAAATACAAACAGAAAAATTTAATTCCAGTTTAAACAGCAAAGCCACTATGTTGTTTTCGAGCAGCAAAATATACGGCAGGGCAAGAAAGAGAACCTGGAAGTAAGGTTCTTTTTTGATAAAACTGCTTATAATATCTCTAACAAGTTGTCTCTTTTTTCTTTTTTCGATATAAAAAACTAAGTCCATACACACAAAGCGCAAGAGAAATTAGTATATAAAAATGGCGAAAACTGTTTTGACTTAGTTGTGCTTCTATGTAAATTGCCTTATACTTGAAATAGCACTGAGGTGTAAAATGAAGTGGAATTTAAAAGCTTATATATTGGGTATAATTTTAATTTTATTCCCATATTATATTTTTGCAGATGGCTTTGCAATTACAAAATCTATTTCACCCAGCAACAGTACGCTGGGACAAATAGTAACTGTATGTTTAAGTATCAGTTCGAGTGGGGGAGTGGCAAAAGCGGATGTAGTGTGGGTGCTGGATGTGACAGGTTCTATGGCAGCCGCTATCGCCAGTATAAAAAATAATATCACAGCCTTTACTTCTCAGCTTGCGAGTAAGGGTATTGACTATAGGCAGGCTTTTATTTCATATAGAGATTTTGGTGATGTGGCACCGTATCCACGACTTCACGATTATGGCTTTGCTTCGTCTGATACACAATTTACCAGCTGGGTAGCTTCCGAGACTGCCAGTGGCGGAGGCGATGGTCCTGAAGCCAGTTTAGAAGCCATTATGGAAGCTAACAATAATCTCCCGTGGAGAACTGACGCCTCAAAAACAATTATTTTGGTTACTGATAGTGTGGTGCATGTCTCTGTTGATGGGACACAATATCTTTATACCATTGCGGATGTTGTAACTGCGCTAAAAAATAAAGGAATAGTTTGCCATACTATTTGTTATGATTGGTCGACGACTCCTTTAACTAATCCAAAAAACATTTCAACTTTGACAGGAGGTATGTGGTTGGATTTTGGAGCTACCAATTGGGCGCCCCTGCTTACAACTCTTGGAGATGCGGTGTCCAAATATACGAATGTTGTAATTAGAGATCCTATGCCACCTGAATTAAAACCAGTAGGGGATGTCTGTGGCGCCACTGTTAATAGCAATCAACTTTCTTGGACTTTTTCTACAGTGGGCAGCGGCGCTGTGTTAAATGTATGTTGTTTTCAAGCCCAAATTGTATCTGCCTTTACAGGAAGTATCGTTAACAAGGCATATGTCTCGGCAGCAGGTATCACTGAAACCTCGTCTGATAGTGAATATGTTTTTTCATATACAAAAACAATAACGGCTACGCAGACCGCAACTCCTACTATGACTTGTACCGTTACAAAAACTATGACTTCGACTGTTACCCAAACCATTACTAAGACTTATACTAAAACCTCGACTCCAACTATGACCAGCACCTACACTCCGACAATGACAAAGACGGCTACCGAAACAAAAACTTCCACCTTTACTAAAACAGATACTCCGACTATGACTTGTACCAGTACTAAAACATTTACACAAACAAATACTCCGACTAAAACTTATACTGGCACACCAACGAATACAAAGACATCTACCGAAACAAATACTCCGACTTTTACTAAAACTGCAACTCCTACTATGACAGGCAGTAGCACACCAACTATGACAAAAACAGCTACCCAAACGAAAACTCCCACCTTTACTAAAACTGCAACGCCAACTATGACTAGCACTCATACGCCGACTATGACAAAAACTTCTACTGCGACAAATACTCCAACCTTTACGCAAACCTCGACTCGTACTTTTACCTCTACCAACACTCCCACTATGACTCTGACGAGCACGCAGACAAACACTCCAGAACTTTCTAAAACTATAACGGCTACTAATACATATACTTATACGGCTACGGTAACGCTGACTGTCACGGAAACAGCCACGCCCACAATTTCAAAAACAGTGACTATGACAAATACTTGCACTAATACTCCTACTCTCACACCTACATATACGGAGACAGCCACGCCCACAATTTCAAAAACAGTGACTATGACAAATACTTGCACTAACACTCCTACGCTCACACTCACATATACTGATACCTACACACCTACAATGACGCAAACGGTGACTCCTACCAGCACTATTACCGAGACATCAACTGCCACGCAAACATTCACTGAAACTTTTACTCGGACAAATACAGCAACGATAACACCAACAAAGACCAATACGAATACAGCGACAATAACAAAGACAATGACTGAAACCTTCACTTCGACAAATACGGCAACGATAACACAGACCAAGACCAGTACCAATACTCCAACAATAACAAAAACTATTACTGAGACAAATACTCCGACAGCTTCAGCTACTATAACTCCTACTGTGAGCAAGACTCAGACTCCTACGATAACAAACACGACTACTCAAACAGTTACGCCCACCTCCACACAAACTGCGACTCCCACATCAACGCCAGTGCTGGCGGATATTGTCATAACTATTGACTCAGATACTCAGGCCACTCGTGCGGGGAATAATATAACTATTTTTGTAAAAGTAAAAAACATAGGCGCGGCGGCTGAAAATGTTTTAATAACAGGGACTGTCCCCACTGGCACGGAATTTGTAAGTGGGACTGGCTGGACGGCATATGGAAACTTGCTTACTTATAGTGTGGGCGCGCTGACGGCAGGAGAGGAAGCCACTTATACCTTTGTTTTGGAAGTGGGAGATGTGCCTGATGGAAACAAAATCCAGGTGGCCGCCTTTGCCTGTGATTATAATGACGCCGTATATACAAATTCTGCTTTTCATAAGCTGAGTAACACTCTGACCATACTCGTGGGGGATATCCTGATATATCCCAATCCTTTTAACCCACAAAAAGCGGTAAATGGGAAAATGAAATTCCTTAATTTGCCTTGGAATTCAATGCTCTTTATATACACTCTTTCAGGTGAACTGGTCACGCAGTGGCGAGCAAAGACAGATGTGAATTTTTATTGGGATGGGAGAAACTATAACGATTCAAATGTTTCTCCAGGAATTTATTATTATGTCATTACCATTCCAAATAAAGAAAAACCGCTGACAGGAAAAATATTTGTCGTAAGAAATTGAGTTTAAAAACTATTTACTTCGTTGCTAATTCAAAAATAAATATTTAAAAAAGTAATCTTTTCTGTGACTTGCGCGTCTAATTTTAAAAGATACAAAATATATACGCGAGGTGAAAATATGAAAAGAGCAGCAGTGTTGATTTTGATTTTGGTTTTAACGCCTATTTTTAATCTTATGGCACGAGACAACGGAGATTCTCAGAGAAATAATAACTGGTCAGCGCGAGACGCAAATCAAACTAATAACCGAAATGAAATGCCAGAACAACAAAGCACTACAACTGACCAACCAGTAGTTATTAAAATGGATCAATCTTCGAGTGGGGGACATAACCGAAACTTTCCTTCGCAACAACCGAATAAACTAAAAATAAAAACAACTCCTTCTTATGGTGCCTTACAATGGTCTGCAAAAGCACCACCGAAACAAAGTACGAGGACTAAACCACAACAGTCAAACCCTCGCGTAAATCGTTTGAATAATACAGGAAAAATAAACACTTTTGCGGTGGCAGAAGGTTATTCGAGCGCAGCTATAAGTCCAGTCAGCGCTGTCCACCATCACCCCTATGAAAAAAATTATGTAAGAAAAAAATTGAAAACTCTTGGCGTGGTATCCAGTCCTGGTTATATAACGGACAGGGAAGAAATTATCAATACAGATAGGTCACATTCTTCAATCGTCTTTCCAAAACTTGGGTTTGATGCACGGCCGTTAAAGGCAACAGAGTTTTCTTCGCGGAAGTTCAATGATAAAACAATACAAGCCCAAATGTTTTTAGTGGGTGGCAGTGTGTGGCAGGACAAACTTCGGGGATTTGATAGAAGTGAAAGTCGCATAAATTATTATTATTGGCACAAAGACAAAAAATTTGATTATTGTCATTACATTGATAGTGTCGGCTATCACTGGTATGGCTGGTATACGAGTGGGGGATATTTCTGGACCCGTCATTTTAACAACAGGTGGTGGTGGTATGATACAGGGTTTAATCGCTGGTGTTTTTGGAATAATGGTTTTTGGTGGTGGCAGGACCCATATCATATCGGAGACCTATACTGCTACAACAATCTCAACTATATAGCAGTAAATTCGGCAAATGATAATGTGGCAGTGACCGCTCCAAATAATAGTAATACTAATGTTTTTGTCAGCCAAGATAATACAAGAAAAGTGAAGATAGTAGCAGACACACAAGACGCTTTTCTATACGATATGGAAACTCCGCCTACCTTTGATCCTGTCTATTTGGCTTCTGGAGTAAAAGATGTAATGTTCTCGGACACAGGCAACGGCAAAGAACTTGAAATAATTTTAAAATTAAATGACGGTACTTTTGATATGTTTGATAGTTTCGGAAATCCCTATAACTCTACAGCCCAGGAAGGCAAGTAAAAGAATAAAGGAAGGTTGGAAAACAAAGGAAGTGGATTAACACTTACACTCCAACCTTCCAATAATCTCTGTCTAGCGAGCGGTATTGTATTGCTTCCGCAATATGCATTGCGGAAATATCTAAACAGCCTTCAAGGTCAGCTATTGTGCGGGAGACTTTTAAAATTCTGTCATAGGCTCTTCCTGATAACCCTAAATTTTCTATCGCATTTTTCAAAAGTCCTTGCGACTCTTCGTTCAACTGGCAATATTTTCTTATATGTCTTGGACCCATATGGGCGTTGCAATGTATTTTATCTTTTTTAAATCGCTCTGCTTGAAACTTTCTGCAAGTATTTACGCGGTCACGCACGACAGAGGAGGGTTCGGCTTCTTGTTTTGAGGCGAGGTCTGTGTATTGCAAGACAGGGACATCTACATGAATGTCTATTCTGTCCAGCAGTGGTCCGGAGATTTTTGAAATATATTTTTCTCTCTGTTGCGATGAACACGAGCACGCCTTTGTCGGATGCGTGTAATAGCCACAAGGACACGGGTTCATAGCGGCGAGCAACATAAAACGCGCAGGATAGGTGATAGACATAGCGGCGCGGCTTATGGTGACTATGCCATCTTCTAAAGGCTGGCGTAATACTTCTAAAACATTTCTGTTGAACTCAGGTAGTTCGTCAAGAAATAGCACTCCGTTATGCGAGAGAGAAACCTCTCCTGGCCGTGGAATAGCCCCTCCACCAATAAGCCCAGCATCAGATATGGTGTGATGTGGAGAGCGGAATGCCCGCGTGGCTATGAGGGAAGTTTTTTCTTTAATGTAACCAGAGACACTATGTATTTTTGTGGTTTCTATGGCTTCGTCCAAAGTCATTTCAGGAAGAATGGTAGGGAACCTGCGCGCCAGCATAGTTTTCCCAGAACCCGGTGGCCCAATCATAAGTACATTGTGTCCGCCTGCCGAAGCGATTTCAAGGGAGCGTTTTACATGTTGCTGACCCTTGACTTCTGAAAAGTCCACATGATATTGTGCGGCACGGGAAAAAATTTCTTTAATGTCAATTTTAAGCGGTTCTATTACTTTGTCTCCATTTAAAAAAGCAATTACTTCACGCAAATGTTTAACGGGAATTACCTGTATGTTATCTACCACTGCAGCCTCTTCACAGTTTGCCTCTGGTAAAATAACTCCAGCATAACCCGCGCGACTGGCAAAAAGAGAAATAGGAAGTCCACCGCGTATGGGATTTATGGAGCCGTCCAAAGAGAGTTCTCCTACTATCATATAGTGAGCCAGTTTAGTTCTGCTTATGGAGTCGTCCGCCGCAAGCACTCCTATGGCAATGGGGAGGTCAAAAGAAGGCCCTTCTTTTTTTCTGTCAGCAGGAGAAAGGTTTATGGTAATTTTTTTATTCGGTGGGAAGACCAGCTCAGAGTTTGTGACTGCGGACTTTACCCGATCTTTGCTTTCTTTGACTGAAGTGTCTGGCAGTCCCACAACTGAAAAAGAGGGAATCCCGTGAGTCAAATCTATTTCTACCTCCACCTCGTATGCATCAATTCCTAATATAGCCGCGGACTTTACTTTGCTCAGCATAATACCCCCAATAAAATAGTTTTTGTTCCTGGTTTCGCGTTGAATATAATAAAATCAAAACGAAACTTAAGAAAAAACCTTGTTTTTTGCCCCTATATCATTTGTTTAAAACTAAAAGACACGGGATATCACGCCGCGTCTTTTTATTACCAGTAAAAAATATAAAAATAAGTATAGCATAAATATTAAAATAACATTGTCTTTTTTACGAGAAAGTTTAAAATTTTATCCTTTACAAAAGCCCTGTGGTGTGTAAAAATATGAAATTGTATTTTTGAAAAATGATAGTTTGTATTCTAATCACATTAAAGATGTATATAAAATTTCTTTACAGGAGGTAGTAGAATGACAACTTTAGTAGTACCGGTAGTTGCGCAAGTTGCTCAGGCAGTCACTCAGACTGTTCAGGTAGCAAGCGTGGAAGTAGTAAAGAAAGTCGCTGAGCATATTAAGCTCGTTGACCTTTCAAATTTTGAAAAAACCGCGCTTTGGTCAATTTGGGGAACATCCATTGTGGCCCTGATTTATGGCGTGTATCTCATGTTTGAGATACTTGGGAAGAAAAAGGGCACCAAGCAAATGATCGAGATTAACGGCGAGATAATGAAAGGCGCAAAGGCGTATTTGGCGAGACAATTTTCTACAGTTATCTGGCTAGTCCTTGCGATTATGGTTATACTTTTCTTGACTGCAAAAGTAGATGCCGCACTTGGGTATTCGGCTGATCAGGTAATGAAAATCAGAGTGGGAAGATCCTTAGCGTTTTTCCTCGGAGCCCTTGCTTCTGCTCTTACAGGTCTGATTGGAATGCTCCTGGCTGTTGAAGGCAATGTGCGTGTGGCTGCAGGCGCAGTAGAAAAAGGAAAAAAAGAAGCTTTGACAATCGCTTTTAGAACAGGAACGATTGCTGGAATGTTCACAATCGGACTTGGACTTCTCGGCGCGACTTCAATATTTTTAATTTTCCAAGATACTCCAAGTGCGATTTCCGACATTCTTGTCGGCTTCGGCTTCGGTGGCTGTTTGCTTGCTCTCTTTATGAGAGTCGGCGGCGGCATATTTACAAAGGCTGCTGATGTTGGCGCGGACCTTGTAGGAAAAGTAGAAAAGAATATTCCAGAAGATGATCCACGCAATGCTGCGACCATCGCTGACAATGTAGGCGACAATGTAGGAGACTGTGCTGGAATGGCAGCCGATATTTTTGAATCATACGAAGTCACTCTTGTGGCAGCTATGATTCTTGGCGCGACAGTGTTTGGCAACCTCGGCGTAATTTTCCCACTTTTTGTTCGTGGAATCGGCGTGTTTGCATCGATTGCAGGCACATATATGGTAAGATCAAAATCAGAAGAAGAAAATGCTATGAAACCGATTCAGAGAGGCTTCATGGTCGCTTCAATATTATCAGTAATAGGTTTTGCGATAGCCACATATCTATATCTCATTCCAGCGATCGGCGAATATATGGCACTGCATGCTGACAAATTCGTGGGCGCGCCTGCGAACGGAGCCACTATTCTTGCTTGGAAACTTTTCGCGATAACCACGATAGGTATTTTCTTATCGTTCATCATTTCAAAAATGACAGAGTATTTTACTTCGACAGAAACTAAGCCAGTTCAAGAAATAGCCAAAGCCACGCTTACAGGACCTGCTACAGTTATTCTTATGGGCACAGCGGAAGGTATGGAAAGTTCAGTCTGGGCAGTTATTTCAATAGCCCTGTCACTGGCTACTTCAATTCTTATTTTCGCAATTTCACCTGTAGGCAACGCAGCCACAGTCACAGCGCAGACACTTTATGGAATCGCGCTTGTAGGTCTCGGAATGCTTACCGTTACTGGTATCATTGTTTCCGAAGATACTTTTGGACCTGTATCTGACAATGCACAGGGCATCGGCGAAATGGCAAAACTGCCTGAAAAAGGCCGCAAGGTATTAGACGAGCTCGACGCAGTAGGAAATTCCACAAAGGCTATCACAAAAGGTTTTGCTATAGCCACAGCCGTTATTGCGGCTGTATCACTTTTCAGTTCTTTCAATGAAGTCACAGGCGTAACTTCCATAAATCTTTCCAGCCCGATAGTATTTATCGGACTGCTTATCGGCGGCGCAGTGCCGTTCCTCTTTTCCTCTCTTTTAATCAGAGCGGTATCAAGAGCTGCTTTCCTGGTGGTAAATGAAGTAAGACGCCAGTTCAAGGAAATTAAAGGGTTAATGTCAGGCAAAGAGAAACCTGAGTCCGCAAAAGTAGTTGACATATGTACCACAGCGGCGCTTAAGGAACTCGTAAGCCCGGCACTTCTTGCGATTCTTATGCCTGTAGCTATCGGCTTTCTTTTCAAAGCTGAAGGGCTCGGCGGCTATCTCGCAGGTGTTATTCTTGTAGGACAGCTTATGGCGGTATATCTTTCAAACGCCGGCGGTGCTTGGGATAATGCTAAGAAGTCAATAGAACAAATGGGACTTAAAGGCACTGACAGGCATAAAGCCGCCGTTATTGGCGACACTGTGGGTGATCCGTTTAAAGATACAGCAGGCCCAGCGCTCAATCCGCTCATTAAAGTTATGAACCTTGTAGCGCTTTTGATAGCTCCTATGCTTGTGGACCCAGAATTTACGGGTTACAATTTTAAAGTCATAGCAGTTGTGGTGGTCTGTATTGGTATCGTGGCAGGCGGCCTTATGTTCTCCAAAAGAGAAGATAAGACTGTAGAAGCGATTGCCAATGAAGTGGCATCAAAATCAGGTGCCGGAGTAAAAGCAAAAAAGAAATAAGTTTTTACGGGAGATTTTAAATCCCGTGTCATATAAAAGGGCCGGTGCATAACCGGCCCTTTTTATTTTTATAAAACAGGCTTGATAAAAACCCTTTGCTCTGTTAAATTTAATAATCGCTTTTATAATAAATTTTTGAGGAGTTCATAATGGAAGTAGGAATAGTAGGGTTGACCACTGTAGGAAAGTCCACCATTTTTAATGTTCTCACAAAAGCCGGACTTGCGGCTGTGGCAAATTATCCTTTTTGTACTATTGATCCAAATGTGGGAGTAGTTAATGTCCCGGACAAAAGGCTTGATTTTCTTTTCAGTGTGTATAATGACGGCAAGACCACATATGTGCCCGCGATAATGAAATTTGTGGATATAGCGGGACTTGTAAAAGGCGCGAGCAAAGGCGAAGGCCTGGGAAATAAATTTTTATCTACCATAAGGGAAGTGGATGCGATAGCGCATATAGTCCGAGTATTTACTGACCCCAATATAATACATGTGTCCAGCAAAGTGGAACCGATAAATGATATAGAAACCATAAACACAGAACTTATGCTCTCTGATTTGGAGGTAGTGGGTAAGACCATACATACTTTAGAAAAAAAAGCCAAGAGCGGAGACAAAGAATCCCAGAAAAGAATGGGGATGTTGCTAAAAGTTAAAACCACATTGGAAGAAGGCAAGTGGATAAATGTAGAACTATATGATGAAGAAGAAAGAAAATATATTAAAGAATATGCCTTTATGGCTTCTAAACCAGTACTCTATGTGTTCAATGCGGACGAGACAGGACTAAAAGATTTTGAAACAACTCACGCAGACCTCGTAAAATATGTTTTAGAGCGCGGGTCTCGGTATGTGGTCATTTCGGCTAAAATTGAAGCTGAAATGATAGACCTGACACCAGAAGATAAAGCAGAGTTCATAAAAGAACTGGGGATTGAATATGTCGGTTTGGAAGAGTTTATAAAAGAGAGTTATAAATTACTTGACCTTATTACTTTTCTCACTGCAGGCCCACAGGAAGTTCGCGCCTGGCCGATAAAGAGAGGCACTTCTGCAGAAAAAGCCGCAGGAAAAATTCATTCAGATATAGAACGAGGCTTTATAAGGGCGGAGATAATGAAGTTTACAGATTTTGAAAAGATAAAAGATGAAGTAAAAATGAAAGAAAAAGGCCTCACTCACTCGCAAGGCAGGGACTATATAATGGAAGACGGAGATATTACCTATTTTAAGTTCGCAGTATAAAAGAGTTTTAAGTATCGTGCTTTTGTAAAGCGTTCTTGATATTAAGGAACTTTATTCCTCTCCAGTCCGTCTAATAACTGAAACCTAACGCATTTTTAATTGTTTCTTAATAAACTAAAAATATCATAAATATGGTAAAATATTTTTATATTTAGTTCAAATAGATATGTTTGATAGGAGTGAAACTTTGAAAAAATTAATGACACTGTTTATTTTAATGTGTGTGGGGACTTATGCGTATGCAGGAAACTCCACTTCTATGACTTTCTCGCAAGTTTTGACCCTCGCAGTAAAAAACAGTCCTGATATTATTGTGCAACAGGAGAAGTTGTCACAGGCGCGGTGGGCGCAGGTAAAAACTTTTGGAGGAATGTTGCCAAATGTGAATGTGCTTGAAAAGCGTCAATATGGATATGGAAACGAGTTGTTTTCGGATAAAGGGTGGAATGCATATCTTGATATAAAACAGCCGGTATTTTATGGGTTATCAAAAGTAAATACTTTTTTAATTACAAATAATGAAGCACGAAAAGAAGAGTTGAACTTACTTACCATAAAACGCGGACTTGCTGTTTCCGTGACTGAGGCTTATTTTAGTTTAGCTTTGGCACAATCAAATATTAAAAACATAGAAGATGCGCTTGACCTTGTTGAAGTAAGGCGTAAGGAATTGATAGGGTATGTTAATCTCGGTAAATCTAGAAAGAGTGATCTTTACGCAATTGAATCAAAGAGTGCTATTCTTACCGCTCAAAGAGAAACTGCTGTAAATGTTTTGGAAAATGCTAAGGCAAAAATGGAGTATGTTTCAGGGGTGTCTGACATTACCGCTGTGTGGGATGACACGACAATCACTGCAACTAAACCAGATATTAAAGCAATTACCACAGACCGCTCAGATCTTAAAGCCATAAATGAAGAACTGGAAGCACAGGATAAAAGAACTGCTATTGGGATTGCTACTTTTCTGCCCGATGCTAATCTTGAGTTTACAAAAAATATTATGGGAACTCCATATTTGGGGTCATCCTCAACTACTGATTATGGTTGGACCATAATGCTTAATGCTGAATGGCCTTTGTTTGAGGGCGGAGGGAGAATAGCGGATACCGCCAGTGAAATGTCGAAAAAAGCCGCCTTGGAACAGCAACTCCTGCTTATCAATAAAGCTGTAAAACTTGAGCTTAAAGTTAATTATAATAATCTAAAGGCTTCTATTGCGAGAGTCCGTGCTTTGTCGGATGCGCTTGATAAAGTGCAAAAAAGTTTAAAAGTGCAGGAAAACGATTATAGACTTGGACTTGTGACAAATTTAGATGTGATACAGGCTATGTCAGATAGGACAGATGTGAAAACGCAATATGATGCGGAAAAAATACTGGCACAAAAGAATAAAATTATGCTTGAAATTTCTTCCGAGCAAATTGACTTTGAAAGTGGAGGTTTAAAATGACCCTCTCGGATCTCTCTATAAAAAATCCGGTGCTTGCGTGGATGATATTTATTGGCATTGTAGTATTTGGGGTATTGGCATATCTGGGACTGGGTGTGAGTCAAATGCCAGATGTGGATTTCCCAGTGCTTACGATATCTACTAACTGGCCTGGTGCGGCACCAGATGTAATTGAAACTATTATTACTGACCCGCTTGAAGAAGCTATTATGGGAGTACAGGGAGTATCAGAAATTACTTCATCCTCAAGCAGAGGGCGTACAAATATAACGGTTCAATTTACTTTGGACACAAATATAGATGTGGCGTTACAGGAAGTGCAGAGCAGAATAGCTTTTGTCTCACGGGATTTACCAAAAGATATGGATCCGGTCGGAATTTCAAAAAGTAATCCGGATGATTCTCCTATAATGTGGCTGACTGTTTCGGGAGACCGTGACCGTAAATTTGTAATGCAATATACGAGGGACCATATAAAAGATGCTTTTTCCACCATACCCGGAGTAGCACAGGTGGATATGGGCGGATATCTTGAGCCCACTTTTAGAGTATGGCTTGATTCGGATAAAATGAGAAAAAAAGAAATCGCAGCTGAGGATATAATCTCAGCAATTTCTTCCGGACATTCTGAATTGCCAGCAGGCTTTCTTGACACTGGGGTTAAAGAAATTAATATGCGCGTGCCAGGCGAGACTACTAATGCTGAAGAGTTTTCCTCTATAATAATTCCAGGCAGACGCGGGGCTGCTATTTGGCAGACCATAAGAGTAGGCGATGTGGCGACAGTGGAGGATGGGCTGGAAGATGTCAGGAATTTTTTCCGTTCCAACGGTAAGATAGCGTTAGGACTCGGAATAAGAAAACAACCAGGAACTAATGCGGTAGAAGTCGCTCATTTAATAAAGAAAAAAGTAACTGAAATTCAAAAGTATCTGCCTGAAGGAATGTCTTTGGATGTAAGATTTGATACGACAAAGTTTGTCGAAGACTCAGCAAATG